>NZ_JBNQTI010000013.1:0-79458 GCF_050325825.1 Kitasatospora sp. LaBMicrA B282 | reverse complement strand
TCGCCACTGCAGTCCACCCCTCTGACCAGCCCGATCTCCAGCTCAGGACAGCAGAAGGGCACGGGCGCAGTCCGCCAGAAGACGGCAACGTCACTCTCGCCAGTGAAGATCACCAACAGCATCGGGGCCGTGGTTCAGAGCCATCCGTGTTGGCCGGCCTTGTAGCCGGCTTCGAAACGGGAGCCGGCTTCGAGTCGGCGCATCAGTTCTTCCATCCGGCGTTTGACGGTGCGTACGGAGACGCCCAGGCGCTTGGCGGCGGCTTCGTCGGTCAGGCCGGTGGAGAGGATCTTGAGGAGTTCGCGTTCGGCAGCGGTGATGCCGGTGGCGTCCTCGGGGGCGGGGGCCCGGTCCAGCGGGGCGGCGTCCGTCCAGACCCGGTCGAAGAGCTCGGCCAGGGCGGCCACGATGCCGGTGGTGGTGACCAGTACGGCGCTGGGGGCCGCTGAGGCGGGGTCGATCGGGACGAGTGCGCTGGTCCGGTCAACCAGCAGCAGGCGGTGCGGCAGCGCCGGCGCGGTGCGCAGCTGGGCGCCGACGGCGGCCATCGAGCGTGCGTAGGCGAGGGAGCGGGGGTTGGTGCGGGTGCTCTCGTGGCAGAGGGTCTTGAGGGTGATGCCGCGGGCGAGCAGGTCCTCGTCCAGGGGGCGGGAGGCTTCCAGAGCCTCGGGGGCCATCTGGGTGGGGACGATCGAGCAGATCTCGCTGGTGGCGCTCTGGACCAGGGACTCCAGCCGGGACTGGATCTCGTCCAGGCCCTCAAGCCGCTCGCCGCCGGTAGGGATCCTCCGCTGCTCTCGGACTGCCTGCTCGGCGGCGGTGGCGACCGCGAGGCGATTGGCCTCCAGAACGGCCTGACGGGCGCGGAGTTCCTCCTCCTGGCGGCGCAGCAGCAGCGCGCGGGCGCGCTCGGGGCTGACCGGCCGGCGCTGCTGGGGTGCCTCGCGCGACATCCGCAGCAACGCGAGGTCGGCCAGCGTGTCCAGGCTCGCCCCGACCTGGTCCTGGCTCAGGCCGAGGCGCTCGGCCAGCAGAGTTGCGTCCAACGTCGGTTCGGCCAGCAGTTCCTGGTACACCTGCTCGCAGACCGCATCCAGTCCCAGAGCGCGCAGCATCGCCCCAGCCCCCGTCCCCCGTGTCATGCCGATGTGACGCCCCTGTGCGGTCAGAGCGTGGCACGAACGCGTCGGCCGGAGCAAGGCATGCGGCCGCTGCCGCAGGGTCTGGCCCGATCGTGCCATGGAACCTTCGGGCCACCGGACACTGCTTCCGCCTGCCCGGGCCGCACGGAAGACTTCTGTTCACCGGAGGACGCCGACAGTCCGACGGACCCGGCACCACAGCGACTGGCCGTGCCGAAACCCCAAAGACACCCGACGGAGGTCCCGCCATGCCCGCAACACTGCGATTCGTCCTGTTCGGCCTGATCGCCCTGTTCGGCACCGGACTGTCCGCCGCACCCGCCGACGCCGCGGCCGTGCCCGTGGCCGCCGCGCCGGCAGTTGCTGCGCCGGCGTCGGTGGCGACGGACGCGGGCCCGGGCCTGGTCTGCGGCGCCTGCTGGGGCTGAGGCGATGCACACCCGCTACGCCGTGGCCGCCCGCCTGACGGGCCCGCCCGTCCGTCACCCGGCCCCGCTGCCCCCGCAGCCCGCCACCGTGGTCGACCTCCTGTGGGCTCACGCCACCGCCGCCGACCGGCTCGACCACGTCCGTGTCCGCACCCCGGAACCCGCCGGCGGGCTCGAACTGCTCGTGCTCCTGCGGGCCGAGACCGACGCCGACGCCATCCTGACCGCCGACGACCTGCTCGGCAGGGCTGCTCGGAGCCCTGCCCTGTCCGGCTGGCACGCTGACGGCTTCCGCGTGCTGCCGCTGGCGGCGCTGGACACCTGACCCGTGCCTGCCCGCCCGGTAGTTCCGGCCGCGGTTCAGCCCCGGCCGATCCCGGGACCGGCCGTCTGCGCGGCCTGCCCCGACGCCGGGGGCAGCATGCAGCAACCTCCACGCACCACCGCGGCCGAGCGTGTCGCCGCCCATGACTTCGCCGCCGCCGTGCGGCCCGCCATCCACGAATCCGAACTGGGGGAACGACCAACCATGCCTGCTTCCAAGCGCAGCATTTCCGGTGTACTCGCCATTACGCTCGGCAGCCTCCTTGCCAGTGGCCTCGTCGCGGCGCCGGCCTACGCCGACACCCCGACGATGTGCGCCGACACCTCCAGCCAGAACGGCCGGATCGCCGGTTGCATGGTCGCCACGCGGGCCCAGGACTGGATCAACGACGGCGTGACCTACAGCACCAGCAGCACTCACGACGGATATCGCACCGACTGTTCCGGCTATGTCTCCTGGGCGCTGAACCTGAGCCAGCCCGGGCTGGTCTCCGGCGCCATGTACGAGGCCAACGGCTTCGTCGACGTGGCCAAGGACAGCCTGCAGCAGGGGGACATCCTCACCAACCCCTCCGCAGGTTCGGCCGGCCACGTCGTGCTCTTCGACCACTGGACCGACAGCACCCACACCAGCTACTGGGGCTTCGAGAACACCGGCGGCGGCAACGTCGGCTACCACACGATCCCCTACCCGTACTGGTCCGGAGCAGGCACCTTCTACCCCCAGCACTACACCAACCTCGCCACCGGGACGCCGCCCGCCCCCACCGTGGCCGCCCAAGGCGCCGCCAACTCCGGCACGGTCACCCTGACGGCCTCCGACACCGACCCGACGGTGTCGACGATGACGTTCTACGTCGACGGAACCGTCATCGGGTCCACGACATCGAGCCCGTTCAGCCTCTCGTGGAACACCACCGCTTACCCGAACGGCACGCACCAGGTCACCGCGGTCGCCACCAACGCGCGGGGCAACTCGCCGGCCTCCGCTTCGGCGGCCTACGTCGTGAACAACGTGCAGGCGTCCGCCACCGCACTCGGCTCGAAGTCCTCAGACGGCACGTTCGCGACCTACTTCCGCGGAACCGACAACAACCTGTGGTCGGTCTCCGACGACACCAATGGTGCCTGGCGCAACTTCGACTTCACCACCGCCGTCCCGGGAACGCCGGCAGCGACGGGAAAGCCAGTGGGTGAGAAGCTGCCTGACGGGACGTTCGCCGCGTTCTACCGCGGTACCGATGGCAACCTGTGGTCGGTGTCCGACGACAGCAGCGGTGCCTGGCACAGCTTCAACTTCACCGGCGCGACCGGCGCTCCGGCGGTGGTCGGCAACCCGGTGGGTCAGAAGCTGTCGGATGGGACGTTCGCCGTGTTCTACCAGGGTACCGACGGCGACCTGTGGTCGGTCTCCGATGACACGAGCGGTGCCTGGCACAAGTTCGACTTCACCACCGCCGTCCCCGGAACACCCAAGCCGAGCGGCGACGTGGTGGGGGAGAAGCTGGCGGATGGGACGTTCGCCGCGTTCTTCCGCGGTACCGATGGCAACCTGTGGTCGGTCTCCGACGACGCCAGCGGGGCCTGGCACAGCTTCAACTTCACCGGCGCGACCGGCGCTCCGGCTGTGGTCGGCAACCCGGTGGGTCAGAAGCTGTCGGATGGGACGTTCGCCGTGTTCTACCAGGGCAGCGATGGCGACCTGTGGTCGGTGTCCGATGACACGAGCGGTGCCTGGCACAAGTTCGACTTCACCACCGCCGTCCCCGGAACACCCAAGCCGAGCGGTGACGTGGTGGGGGAGAAGCTGGCGGATGGGACGTTCGCTACGTTCTTCCGCGGTACCGATGGCAACCTGTGGTCGGTGTCCGACGACGCCAGCGGGGCCTGGCACAGCTTCAACTTCACCGGCGCGACCGGCGCTCCGGCGGTGGTCGGCGACCCGGTGGGTCAGAAGCTGGCGGATGGGACGTTCGCCACGTTCTACCAGGGAAGCGACGGTGACCTGTGGTCGGTCTCCGACGACACGAGCGGTGCCTGGCACAAGTTCGACTTCACCACCGCCGTCCCCGGAACACCCAAGATGGGTTCGTGACCGGCCGTCATCCGGCCGAGCAAATGACATAGCGGCACCCGCGACCGGTGGACTCCTCCAAGAGCCCGCCGTTCGCGGCGTTTCACGAGCCCCTCCACACGTGCGTGTCCCCGCTCGCCGCCGGCCGCAACGAGGCGAACGGCACCGCGTGGGGAGCATGATCCTTTGATGCTTCGGTGGATGCGGACCACCACGGCGATGGGCTTCGGACCGTCCTCCACGGGGGATGGGGGTTTCGCCAGAACCGCCCGCCGGAGGCCGCGGGAGCGGGATACTCGGGCTCGTCACGACGAAGTGCCGGCGGGCCTGGAGTTGCCTCGGATCCTGCCTGGTAACCCGGTCTGGCTCCGGCACGCCGCCTACCTTGCGCAAGTCCTCGACCTGACCGCGAGTGCGTGCCTTCGCCGCAGGTGACGGTGGTGGCGCCGGCCGGGTGGGCCTGGGCGAACTCCGCGCGGCTGGGTGCTGGTCGGCGTATCACCCCGTCCGAGCGGAGCCGTCCCAGGACCTCGACGGGCAGGTCGCCGAGCAGGCCGGGGATCATCTGGTGCTTGGCGTCACCACGGCCGTAGGTAGGGCAGAACGACGGTCCGGACAGGTCCCGGCATCCGGCCGCGGCCACGGCGAGACGTCGACCGCGAGCACCGGCCGCTGATCGGCGGCGCGCGGCAGCGGCAGGCCGGCCAGCGCGGACCGTAGCCGCACGACGTCCACGCGGCCCCGGTTCAGCGCGGCGTAGCGGTGCGCCGACGGGTTCGGCCACCGCTGGTACCGGCTCGGTGGGCCGCCTCTGCGTCTGGCAGCCGAGCACCGAGGCCCTCTTCGGCGGCCGGCAGCGCGACGACCGGTGGGCAGAGCGGGTCGGTGCCCGGGGCGATGACGGGCTGTGGGTCGAGTACCCGCCAGGCCGACGCCGACCAGGAGGTGTGTGGGGCCGCGCCGAGGTGGAGCGGATACGGGCACTGGTGGCATCCGTCGGGGGAGGGGCAGTGATGCTGTGTCAGGTCGTCGGAGTGTGGGGCGTGCGTGCTTGGAGGGCGGTGCCGAGGGGGGTGCGGCTGTGGTGTACCGCGCGGCCGTCGCGGACCGTGGTGATCAGGCCGGCGTCGCGCAGGGCGCTGGCGTGGGTGGAGGCTGTGCCGAGGCTGATGCCCAGCTGGTGGGCGAGTTCGGTGGTGGTCAGGGGGTCGGTGAGCAGGCGCAGGGCGCGGGCTCGGGTGGTGCCGAGGACGGGGGCGAGGGCGTCGTGGTCGGTGGGGGTGGGGGTGATGGGGATGCCTTGGCCGGCCGGGTAGACGAGCAGGGCCGGCTCGCCCGGGACGGTGCCGAGTAGGGGGCTTCCGGTCCAGTGGAAGGTGGGGAGCAGGATCAGGCCCCGGCCGGCTGCGAGGAGGTGCCGGTCGTAGGGTGCGTCGAGTTCCCAGGTGCCGTCGATCAGGCGTGAGCCCGGGCAGAGGCTGGTCAGGGCGGCCGCGACGCCGTGCTCGGCGGCGGTGAGGGCATAGCGCAGGTACTCGGTCTGGTGGAGGCTGCCGATCTCCGGCCAACTCGGGCGGAGCACGGTGTCGTAGGCGTCGCGCAGGCCGCGCCGGAGCAACTGCCAGGCGGCGGAGTCGTTCTCGGTCAGGTCGCGCAGCCACTGCGGTGGGGTCTCCCGCCGGTTGGCCCAGACCCGTTCGATCCCGTCCCGGACGAGGGCGGGTGGTGCGGCCCGGACCGCTTCCAGCCCAGTGGCCAGATCGATGCTCACCGGGTCGAGGAAGGCCGGGCCTCGGTAGGGGGTGACCAGGTCCCAGAGCGGGCGGGTGCTACCAGGCAGAAGGCGCCACAAGCCGTTCCGCCACCGACCGAACAGCGCGGCTGAGTCGGGGCGTTGGAGCATCATCAAGGAGAGCTTCAGCTCCACCAACGGGGCCGGCTGGGCGGCGAACCGGATCCTTGCGAGATCATCCGCCGACAGCTCGATCCGCAGCACGACCGTCTCCTCTCCAAGCGCGCCAGTCCGCAAGGGTTTTCGTCTGGATGGAAAGCATCGCTGAAAAGACGCGCCGCAGACCAGGCTGACGGCATGACACAACGATCGTGCCGCCGAGCGGGCACCGGCCGTCCGGGCGGGACACCGCTCAAGGACCTGGTCCGGTCGTGCGCCGGTGGGACTTCACTTCCCGATGGGAGAGCGAGGTAGGCGCACGTCGGATGGCCTTTCTCGGTTGACCGGCAAGCCGTTCGGTCGCCGCCCGGTTGATCGCTGTTCGTCGGCCCCGCCGGGACGGCGGCCATGTATCACCGGCGCGATTGAGTGGTCCACCTGTGCCCTCGCACCAGTTCGTCCTGTCCGAAGGCAGGTCGACCACAGCGAACCGTCCCGGCCTGTGCGGGGCGATCCGGCACGTATCGCAGCCCGTGCCCGGGCCTCGTGTCGTTCACCAAGCATCGAACAGGAGAGTAAATGATGACTTCGCGCATCACCGTACGGCGGCTGATGGTCGCCGCCGCCACACTCGCCCTCGGCGGCGCCCTGGCCGCCACGCCCGCCCAGGCGGCCGTGGCGCCCGCCGCGGCAGCGTCCGCGAGCGTGCGGACGGCGGTCAGCCCGATCGAGCCGATGCTCGTCGCACTGTCGCCGAACAAGAGCGCCGTCTACGAGTGGAAGTCGGGGAGTGGGTGGACGCAGATCGGCGGACCGGCCGGCAGCGTCGTCACCGGGGGCGGGTACGTGATCGCCACCAACCCGACCACCGGCAACGTGTACCGGTACAACGGCACGCCGATGAGCTGGAGCCAGATCGGTGGCCCCGGCGCGCAGTTCGCCATCGACAGCTTCGGCGACGTTGTCGCCCTCAGCCCGGACCGATCGGCCGTCATGGAGCTGCCCCTCGGCGAGACCGGCTGGATCAAGATCGGCGGACCGGCAGCGTTCATCGCCGCAGGCGGCAGCAGCGTGATCGCCACCAACCCGACCACCGGCAACGTGTACCGGTACAACGGCACGCCGATGAGCTGGAGCCAGATCGGCGGCCCCGCCGCCGGCGGCGCCGACACCCAGCCCGGCTTCGGTCTCGACGACTTCGGCAACGTCTACGGGCTCAGCCCTGACAAGCAAGCCGTCATGGAACTGCCCGTCAGCGCGACAAGCTGGATCAAGATCGGCGGACCGGCCAGCAGCATCATCGCCAGCGGCGGAGGACTGCTCGCCACCTCCCCCGCCACCGACCCGACCACCGCCAACATCTACCAGTACGACGGCAGGCCGATGAGCTGGAGCCAGATCGGCGGCCCCGGACACCAGTTCACCCAGGACAACCAAGGCGACGTCTTCGCCCTCAGCCCCGACCAGTCGGCCGTCATGGAACTGCCCGCCACCGGAACAGGCTGGACCAAGATCGGCGGACCGGCGTCGTTCATCGCGGCCTCCTGACCCCCGGACGACGCACCGACCACCCACCGCTGCGCTGCCCGGTGCAGAGGCAGCCGGTGGGTACGGGCCCGTCCATGCGATCCGGCTCGTTCGGGCGCCGGGGCAACGTGAGGGCTTGTGGCACTACGCCCTTACCCTGACCCTCTCGTTCCCGGACGAGACCGGTCCCAGCTGGGCACACCCACCTGTCAGTGACACTCGCAACCAGGAGATCGCCACCCACGTCGTACTGCCTACCGAGCAGGTCGGCAACCGTGCTCAGGCCCTCGGGCTCGGGGACGGGCACTGGCCCAAGTGCCGCCGAAGCCGCCCGCTGGACAGCACGTAGCCGCGAACCGCTGCGCCACTGTCCACGGCACGCCGGGCGCACCGGCGGCGCACCGGACATCGACCCGCCCCGGGGGCAGGGGCCTACGGTGCGGCGGACCGGGTGGGCGAGCCGGCGTGGAAGGCTGCGGGGAGGCCGCCGGTGGCGAGCTGGGCGGCGATGAGCAGGGAGGCAGCGGCGGCGAGCCGTATCGGTGACCTCATGACGGGATTCTGACAGCCGGCTGCCACAGGTACCGCGGCCGGGTGCCGCGCCGGGCCGAGTAGGGCTGATCGCGCCGTTCGTCGGCCTGGGTACGGCGCCGCGTTCGCCCGCCCCGGACCGCGCGGTGATTGCGCGCCAGGAACCAGGTACCGCCGGGCAGGGGCAGGGGCAGGGCCCGCCCGATTCGGGCCAGGCGAACCAGGGCGAGCACACCTCGAACAAGACCGAGAGCACGGTGTCCCAGTCCGGGTCACGGGTGCGCGCGCTCTCCTCCAGGACCAGCCGCGCGGCGCGCCGCTGGCGGACACTGGCCCCGGGGTGCGCGAACTGGTCGACGATCGCGTGGCTGGTGCGGCGGCGCCGGTCGGCGGGTTGTTGGCCGACGGCGCGGGCGTGGGTGCACCAGGCCCCAGACACCCACCTGCCTGGACGGCGAGCAGGTGTGCCGCGGGGTCGGCGGCTTCCTCGCAGGCCGGGCACGGCATCCCACACAGCGGCTGTTCCAGGTCGCGTTCGAGCGGGTGGTGTGCCCTGCACACATCACCGTCGAGTGTGCGGGTCCGCACCGGGGTGGGTGCCCCGGTGCGGATCGGACGGTGCGCCTGCGCTACCAGGTGACGTGGTTCGTTGCCGGCCTCCTCGGATGGGGACGGCGTCACGACCTGGGTGGCTGCGTGTGCCGCGTCACCGCCGTTACTTCTGGATGATGGTGGCGGTGGCGGTGGAGCCGGTGTAGTTGGGGGTGGTGGTGTAGGTGGCCTTGTAGCCGTTCCTCTTGAGGTTGTTGGCGATGGCGCTCATCTGGTTGGCCGGGCTGTGGGTGTAGATGAAGGTGGCGGTGGGTTGGCCGGGGCTGGTGCAGGTGGCGGTGCCGTGGGTGTCGGTGAAGGCCGTGCACACCTGGGTGGTGCCGTCGACGGTGGTGAACACCACCTGCTGTCCCATGACCGGGGTGCCGCTGCTGGTGGTGAGGGTTGCTGACATCCCGGTGATCGTCAGCGTGGTCCCGTTGGTGCGTACCTGGGTGGCGTTGTGGGCGGCCAGGTGGGTGGTGGCGGGTGCGATGGTGATGCTGTAGGGCTGGGAGGAGGTCTGTTGTCCGGTGCCGGTGCCGCTGTCGGTGACCTGGACGGTGAAGGTGAAGGTGCCGGCGGTGGTCGGGGTACCGGAGATGACGCCGCTGGACGGGTCGATCATCAGGCCCGGGGGCAGACCGGTGGCGGCGAAGGTGTAGGGGGCGGTTCCACCGGTGGATGTGCCGCTGGTGGTCGGCGTGTTGTAGGTGCTGACGACGGTGCCGCCGGGCAGGCTCGCCACCCACGGGACGGTCAGGGGGCTGACCACGCTCTGGGTGAGGACGGTGCTGGTGGAGGCGGGGTAGATCGTGTCACCGCCGTAGGCCGCGGTGATCGGGTGGGAGCCGGCGGTCAGGGCGCTGGTGGTGAAGGTGGCCTGGCCCTGGCTGTTCAGTGTGGCGGTGCCCAGGGTGGTGGTGTTGTCGGTGAAGGTGACGGTGCCGGTCGGGTTCGGGGTGGCGTTGCCGGTGACGGTCGCGGTGAACGTCACGTCCTGACCGGCCACCGACGGGTTCGGCGAGGCCGTGAGCGTGGTCGTCGTGGCCTTGGCGGTGGCGGGGGTGTAAAGCTCTGCCGACGCCGTGATGCCGCTGTTGGTGAGCCCTCCGGCGGCCAGTACGGTGCCGTTGGGTAGCAGGGTCGCCGTGTGGTTAAGGCGGGGGGTGGTCATGGAGCCGGTCGCGGTCCAGGTGCGGGCCGCCGGGTCGTACAGCTCTGCCGACGCCGTGGCACCGCCGCCGGTGTTCCCTCCGGCAACCAGCACCGTGCCGTCGGGCAGCAGTGTCGCCGTATGAACCTGACGGGGGGTGGTCATGGAGTCGGTCGCGGTCCAGGCGCGGGCCACCGGGTCGTACAGCTCTGCCGACGCCGTGACGGCGCCGCCGCCGGTGTCCCCTCCGGCGGCCAGTACGGTGCCGTTGGGCAGCAGTGTCGCCGTGTGGATCCGACGGGGGGTGGTCATGGAGTCGGTCGCGGTCCAGGCGCGGGCCACCGGGTCGTACAGTTCTGCCGACGCCGTGGCGGCGCCGCCGCCGCTGTTGTCCCCTCCGGCGGCCAGTACGGTGCCGTTGGGCAGCAGGGTCGCCGTGTGCTCCTCGCGGGGGGTGATCATGGAGCCGGTCTCGGTCCAGGTGCCGTTCGTCGGGTCGTACAGCTCCGCCGACGCCGTGGCACCGCCGACGGTGTCCCCTCCGGCAATCAGCACGGCGCCGTTGGGCAGGAGGGTCGCAGTGTGGTTAAGGCGGGCGGTGGTCATGGAGCCGGTCGCGGTCCAGGTGCCGGTCGCCGGGTCGTACAGCTCCGCCGACGCCAAGACGACGGTGCCGCTGGTGAGCCCTCCGGCAACCAGCACGGTGCCGTTGGGCAGCAGTGTCGCCGTGTGCTGCTCGCGGGGGGTGGTCATGGAGCCGGTCGCGGCCCAGGTGCCGGCCACCGGGTCGTACAGCTCCGCCGACGCCGTGGCACTGCCGTTGGCGGCCCCTCCGGCAACCAGGACCTTGCCGTTGGGCAGCAGGGTCGCCGTCTGAACCTCGCGGCCGGTGGTCATGGTGCCGGTCACGGACCAGGCGCCGATGGCGGCGTGAGCGGGGCCG
This sequence comes from Kitasatospora sp. LaBMicrA B282, assembly GCF_050325825.1. NCBI lineage: Bacteria > Bacillati > Actinomycetota > Actinomycetes > Kitasatosporales > Streptomycetaceae > Kitasatospora > Kitasatospora sp. LaBMicrA B282. Next base: position 68,851 of record NZ_JBNQTI010000013.1, on the reverse strand, counting down.
ACCAGCCCGGCCAGAGCGAGGACCATTCCGGTGCACACGGCAGCGATCCGGGCCCCGGCCCGGTGCGCCCGCTCGCGCTCCCGGTTCCGCCCCGGCCCTGCGCCGCTGGGGCCGCCCTCGTAGGGGAGGAGGTCCGCGCGGCCGCGTGTTCTTCGCGCGGGGTCGGCCAGGGCTCTGACGACCCGTCCGGGGGACCACCAACGACGTGAGCGGGCGGGCGGAGCGGTCGGTCGGTGATCCGGTGGAATCGTCACCGGTGTGGTGCGGGGCATGGTGTGAGGCTTCCTCGAACAGGTCTGTCCGGCCGGACAGCACAACCGGGTCGGCCCGCCACCCGGGCAGACACGACGACGCGGGCCTCCTGGCCGCGTCCCAACCACAGTCCCCCGCAAGACCACGAGAACAGACCCGCCCCTCCGAAGCCGTCACCCACGTGGCCGGGCCGCCTCAGCGGCCGTCCCCCGGACGCCACCCCCTCCGCCATGGGTGTGTCGGCGGGTGGGGCCTGTGCCGGGTGAGTGGCTCGGCAGGGGCTCTTGGGGATGCGTCTATCGGTGGTACTGCGGTGCCCTTGCCAGGAGTCCACGGTCACGGTGAGGGTTTCGGGGTTGCCGCTGTTGCCCTGGTAGAGGGTGTCGCCGCTGTGGGGGCGGTGACGGTGTGCGGGCCGGTGGTGTGGAACGCGGTGACCGGGCCCGCGGCTGCGCAGTGTCCCAGGGGGCGGGCCAGGCGTCCGGTGCCCAGGGTCGTGCCGGTGGTGGTGCCGGTGAAGGTCACGGTGCCGGTGGGCGTGGTCGTCGAACTCCCGGTGGGGCAGACCAGGCCGTCGAGCACCACCGGCGAACCGACTTGGGAGCGTTGCGGGAACGCGGTCAGGAGGGTGGGCACCGGCTTTTCCGGTGTCTCCGGCGGTTCCGCCGGTGTCACCGGAGAGGGGGCCTGCCGGGAGTGTTGTACCTCCTCGTCTGCCGCCGCCGGCACCGCCGAGAACCGGGGGCTCGCCGGCGGCGGCGCCTCCGAGCCTGGGCCGTTCGGCACCCGGAGCGGGGAAGGCGGCCAGGAGTTGGATGGGACCGATGACTACGTGCGATCACCAGCTGGCCGGGAAGCGTGACGGTCTGAGGCCGGATCCCGGCGTTGCGGCCGCCCGTGGCCGGGTGCTTCAGCTGGCCTGGGTGGCGGCTGTGTGGTGGGCGAGGGCCTGCTCGGCGGTCGCCGGGGTGAACGGCTCCAGGGTCGTGACGTGGAAGCGCTTCAGGCGCGGGTAGCGTTCGCCGGTATCGGTGAGGGTCCAGTCGTGGCGGGTGCGGGCGGTCATCGGCTGGCCGGTGCGGGTGATCCCTTCCCAGGCGAACTCGACGGTGAGGCGGTGGTCGCCGTCCTTGCCGGGGGTGACCTGCGGGTCGATCAGGTGGTGGGTGCTGACCTCGACCAGCTCACCGGCCTGTGCGTACCAGGCGGCGACCTCGTCGAAGGTGTGCAGGACCCGGCCGTCGGGCAGGGTCATGGCCAGCTCGGGGTGCAGCAGTTCGCGCAGGACCTCGGCGTTGTCCTGGGGTTGCTCCAGGAGGGAGCACCAGTAGTGGACGAAGGCCAGGACCCGGTTCTCGGTAAGTGCGTCGGTGAACGGCCTGTCCTGGTAGGACAGGATCCGCTCGGCGCAGGTGCTGATCCGGGGCAGGTGCTCGGCGGGGTGTTGGACGAGTTGGAGGTCGTAGCGCAGCAGGGCGGCGCCGTTCATGCTCGGGCCGGCTGTTTCGAAGTCGTGGGTGACCGTGGCCTGGGCGGTGTTGGGGCCGGTGTGCTCGATGGCGATGCTGCGCAGGTGGTGGGCGTTGGACTGGCCCGGGTACAGGGTGGCGAGGCCGTCCAGGTAGGCCTGGCGGCCCTGGACGTCGGGCTGTCCACCTTCCGGTGGGCGGTGCATGGTGAAGTCGTCGGTGACGAGTTCGCCCTGATGGTCGAGGTTGCGGTTGTCGCTCTCGTAGGCGGTGTACCAGCGGTGCACCACGGTCAGGGCGCGCTGCTCGTAGGAGCCGGCGGCGAGGGCGGCGCGGAGGGTGTCGAGCGCGGTGGTCATGATCGGTGTTCCTGTTCTGGGGTGGTTCAGCGCACCCAGGCGCTGGTGAGGGTCTGGACGGCGGAGCCGTCGAGGTCGGCCCGTGGGACTGGTGAGCTCGGAACGGCCAGGAGCGCCCGGCGGCCCATGACCGGGAGGCTGGACCGGGACCACCCTTCCCGACCTGGGCTTTCGCACGCGAACCGACGCGGTGCGCGCGACAACGAAGATCACCCTGACGGGGGTGTCGGAGTGCGGGGAGGATCGGTCCGGGTTTCGGCGGGAGCCCTCAGCCAGTGGTGACCCGGCTGGGGGTGCAGCCGGAGCCTCGGAGTTCTCGCAGGTCGGGGACGTGGTTGACGAGGGTGCCGGGGCTGGTGCCAGTGCCGGCTACGTGGAACCGGGTCATCCCTTGCCGAGGTCCTCGGTGAGGCCCGCGCTGATGGTGGCGGCGCCGCCGGTGGCGGCCTGCGAGCGATAGGGATGGGAGACGACGGCGCCGTCCAGCACGATCGCGAGTTGGTTGCCGGGGTCGCTCCGGGCGGTTAGGCGCCCGGTGAGGGTGGCGAAGGACCCCGCTTTCGACGGGGTGAACCGCAGCAGCACCTGCCAGTCGCCCCCGCCGGCGTCCTGACCGGCCGTGCAGTCCGCGATGTCCGCGCCCGTGCCGGCGGCCGGTCCCAGAGCGAACTTCAGCTGCGGGGTCTACGGCCCTTGGGAGGATGGGGCGCCGCAGGCGACGGTGTCGGCGACGGGCGCAGTGGCGGCGGGCGCGGGCGTGCCGGCGCCCGGCGCGCCGCAGTCGAGCGCGCCGAACCGCTGCTGGAGCTGCGCCGCAACGCCGCCCTGCGTCGGCGGGACGGGCGCGGGGCCTGCACGGCATGCGCCGGCGCCGTGGCGAGGACCGGGGCGGAACTCCAGGACCGGCTGGCGTCCGAGCCCGTCCGCCACGTCACCGACCGGGCCCACCACGGACAGCGAGAGGGCGCCGGCGGCCGTGCTCACCCGAGGGTCCTTCAGCCCGACGAGTTGGGCCCGCTGGGCGAGCTGCCTGGCGGCCTGCCGGAGCGCATCGCCGGCCAGCGGCCGTCCGCGGTGAAGACCACCACCGTCCGGCCCTCACCCGCCGGCGGCCGGCACTGATCGGTTGGCGCCTGTGAGCGCTCAGCGGGCTGGTCCGAGTTTGCGGTTGGTGCCGGAGCGGGCTATGTCGAGGTCGAGGATGGAAGTCAGTGGTGTGCCGTTGTTCCAGAATCCGAGCAGGTCGACATCGATGAGGGTGAGCTGGTGCTTGGCTGCGAAGGCCCGGGCCGGTTTGGTGAACACGCAGGAGGCGACGAACAGCGGGACATCGGCGCCGTGCTCCAGACGGGCGGTGCCGTTGAAGGTCTGGATCTCGCGGCTGCCGACCGAGCGGCGCGGGGCGTAGTGCTTGCACTGGACGACGAGGCGGCGGCCGTCGGGCAGGGTGGCGGTGACGTCTGCGCCCAGGTCGCCGGAGCCGCCGACGCGTTCGACGTCGGTGCAGCCGTCGCGGCGACAGAGCACGGCGACGTGCTCCTCGAACTGCCGGTCGTCCATCGCCCAGATGCTGTCCATGGACCGGCGCGCGGCCAGAGCGGTCTCGGCGGCCAGGCGGGCTCGCTCGGCTGCGGATTCCCGCCGGCCGGCACGCACCAGGCCGGTGACGAGCGCTGCTGTGGCCAGCGCCCCCAGAACGATTACCAGCATCATCACGTCGGTCCCCCTCGTCATGCCCTGCGCTGTCCTACTTGCTGCCCAGTCGGTCGGGTCGCCACGCAGCGGCGGTAGGCCGGCTGTCGGGGACCTGCCGGGGAACGGTCGTCGCAGCCCCGCGGGATGCGATGACGGGAGACGAGCTGGACGGCCGACCACCACCAGCCGGGGCGGACGGAGGCCTCGCCCCGCTCGGGATAGGGAGCCCGGCCAGACCTCCCCGGGCACCTCCGCCGGCACCTTCGTGCCCCCGAGGGCCGAGGGGACCGTTTCCGCAGGTCAGCAGTCCCGGACTCCTTGCATTGTGCCGCGGACTGTCTGGACAGCGATGAGGGAATTCCATCCTGGAGTTTGCTGGTCAGTGTGCTGGCGTGGCGTTGGAGTGAGGCAGTGCGCCGGCCGGGGCCGGCTGATGCTGCCGGCCTTGCCCGACGTGCTGGAGTACTGGCGTGGCCATTCCTACCGCCGACCGGGCCCGTTGCCGCTCGTCAGCTGGTGATCGCCGCCATGGTGCATGGTGTACAGGGCGTACTTGAGCGCTTGAGCAGGCTTCATGCCGCGGCCCTCGGCCTGGGCGAGCGCGTGGTCGGCACGGGGCAACTGGGCACGGATGACGTCGGCGAGCTCGTTCAGCCGCGGGCGCTCGACCGTCGCCGGGAATCGGCCGGTGCCGGGGCGCAGGGCGTCGGCGGCGGCCAGCAGGGTAGCCGCACGCGATGGGTTGTGCCGGTCGGCTTCGATCCGGGCGGTGGTGGTGAGCGCATCGACGGCCGGCATCCACAAGCCGTTGGCCAGGCAGTTGCGCAGCGCGGTGCCCAGCCAGTGTGTCGCGCTGCCCATGTCTCCGGAGGCGTGGAGGTTGCGGGCGAGCTGGGCCTGGTGGCAGACGGTGGAGAACAGGTCGTCGCCTACGGCCGTCTCGGCGAGTGCTGCCCGCGACAGCCGCACGGCTGCAGGGAAGTTATCGGCGTAGTACGCGACTTCGGATGATACGGCGACCCCGCTGACCGACGCGGTCCGCGCGATCACCGGTCTGGTCGGGCGGGCGCTCAACCGACGCCGGTGGGTCTTCACTGACCACGAGGTGGTAGTCGCCACGGATCTGCTGCAGCGCACCGGTCCCCCGAGGAGGGGGCTCCGACGAGGCGGCCCTGGCCTGGTTGATCGGCAGCACGGCCACGCTCCGCGAGCATGCCCAACTCACCACCGGCCGCCTGAGCGAGGCCCTGGACGCCTGCGCTGCCGTGTTGACCCCAGCCGCTGCCCGGGCCGCGGACGACCTGGAACCTGGCCGCAACGCCGTGCCCGCACTGTTGGACGCCGCCCGAGCCCAGGGCGAGGTACCCACTGTCCTGGTGGCCGGCTTCACCGGGATGGTCGACTTACGACCTCCGCGGGCCCGGGAGGGCGAGCGTCAGGTCATGGGACTGATGTGTCGGGTTGGCATCTGGCCGAGGCTGCCGGCATCGGCCGCCGCGCCGCGCCCGGTGGGCGGGTGCTCGTGTGCTCCTGGGACCAAGACCTGCACAGGTCGCGGTACCGTTCCCAACGTGCCCTGCGGGCAACGTGAAGTGTCGCGTCAAGCTGGGGCACTGGCCGGCCCCTTGGCAGCCTGGCCACGGACGCGTACGGCAGGAGAAGGGAAGGTGTCAGTTTCATGATCGGCGCTACCGCCTCACGAGCACGACGGATCACTCGCCCCGATGCGATCCTGCGCGGGGAGGAGATCGGCGCCGGACCAACCTTCCTGCTGCTTCACGCCGGCGGCGAACGCCGTCAGGTGTGGAGGCAGGTCAGCGAGGTCCTCGTCGACGCCGGGTACCGGTGCGTGGCCTTCGACCAGCGAGGCCACGGTGACAGCGAGGGCAGTGCTCGGACCCTGTCCTCGTGCGCGCACGACATCACCGCGATGGTGCACGCCGAGCCACCGGCAACCGTGGTCGTCGGTGCCTCACTCGGCGGGCTCGCCGCCATTGCCGCCCTCACGGATCCGGCCGTGCGAGCCAAGGTGGCAGGGCTGGTGCTGGTCGACGTCGTGCCCTGCCTCGAACCCTCCAGGGTCCGCCGCTTCCTCGCCTCCGTCGGCCCGCTCGGCGCCCACACCGAGCTCGTCGAGGACATCCTCGCCCAGGTTCCACGGCTACGGCAGGTCACCGCGGAACTCGACCTGCCCGTCCTGCTCGTCCATGGCGACAACGGATCCTCGCTCACCGACGAGGACATCGACCAGTTGCTGCGCCTGGCTCCACACACCACAGTCCGGCCCATCCAAGGCGCCGGGCACCTCATTGCCCGCAATCAACCCGTGGCCTTGGCCCAGGCCATCATCGCCGCCACCACTTCCTGGCGGTAAGCGCGCCGCCCGGTGTTTCCGGTAATCCGGTGCAGGAAGGGCGTCGTCGCAGGCGACGTCGCCGGACTGGTCGAGCCCATCGACGACAATGTGCCCGACCAACGCTCGACTCGCGAAGTGAGCCGCTCAGTCACAGCTGGCCCCGAGGAGCCCCACCCCCGCTGACCATCTGCCGCCCCCTCGGCCCAGGCCCCCAGCAACAGCCGGCCCCGACCGGACAACCCACGCCCGGGCCGCACCGCTGCCGACCGTGCCGCCGCCTCGGCCGAGCCCACCGCGACCGGCCCGGCCGCCGCCCGCTCGCCCGGCGCGAGGAGCAACCCACCCCCCCCGGGCGCCGACCGCCGGCTGACGACCGGCGGTGGCACAACTGCGCCGCGCAGGTGGTGTTGCTGGTGGCCTTGGAGGTGCCACCGTCTCGCGCCGGACCTGACATCAGTGCAGGTCAGAGCGCCACGGCCCCGACCTCGGCACTGACCAGCCACCGCGGCGCGAGTCGCTCTCCTTGGCCGCGGGACTGTTGCGGCAGTTGGCCTGGCGCCTGGCCTACCTCGCCGCGAGCGTGGGCGGGATCGGCTGACGGTTGCCTACCGGACGTTGCCCGTTGGCCCGGCGTGAGGAGTGGCCCGCCGTCCGCTTGGCCCCGCCGTCCGCTTGGCCCCGGTCGGGCAGCCCGCCTGGGTGGCACCGCCGCCGATTGATCGAAGACGGAGACCAACCGTCGTTGAGCGCCACTGCACCTGCGGCCGACCGCCGACCACTACCGTCGGGCTGCGGTGCCTGGTGGTGGGCACCGCAGCTCCGTTCCCCGGCCTGAGGTGTGGCTCCCGGCCCCACCAGCAGCGACCGTCGGCTGACGACCAGCCAGTACCTACGCGCAGCTCCCGCATTCTCCCCCCCGGGGGGCGGCGGGGCAGTGAGTGGCGAGTGGGGGAGCGGCTTGCCGGGAGCAGGGGGCGGGTCTGGTGGCGCCGGGCAGGAAGGGTAGGAGGGAGGACGTGCGGATGGCGGGGCAGGGCCGCGGCGGCGGGCCGTGGGGGCCGATTCGGGCGGACACGGACGAAGCCAGGGCGCTGGCGCTCTTCCTGCGCCGACAGGTGGAGTCGAGCGGGCTCACGATGGTCGAGCTCGCACGGAGGATTCCGATGTCCCGGACACAGGCCGACCGCTATCTGGCCGGCAGGGTTCCCGATCAGTCGTTCGTGACCGCCCTCGTGGCGGCGACCGTCTCCGAGCCCCGGCTGCGCGAGCGTCGGCAGGCCGAGGCGGTTCAGCTGCTGCGGGCCGCCCGGAGCCCGGTGCCTGTTGGGCGCACCGTTCCGGCCGGTGAGCAGTTCACCCTGGTGGAACCGGCCCGGGTGCGATCGCACCAGGCCGAGGTGTACGACCGGTTGACCGGGTCGCTCGAGCAGCACGGCGAGCTGCAACGGACGGCGAACAATTCCGCCCGCCTGGTGCTGGTCCTGCTGCAGGTGCTCCAGGGCCTGGAGCAACGCGTCCAGGAACTGTCCGCCGAGCACGCCCGGTTGCGCGACGCTGCCGGCGAACCGCAGCCACTGGCCCGTGCAGAGCGGCTCCTGGCGCGTGCACTGGATCAGGAACGGCGGGCCAGGGAGGAACTGCACCGTGCCCAGGAGAAGCAGAGGCAGGCCGAGGACCTCGCTGCCGGCGCGCAGGAGCAGTTACGGACACTGACCGATGAACTCTACCGGCTGCGCGCCGGCCAGCGCGGAACCGACGACGAGTCGCGGTCGGTGCCCGGCACGTCGTACACCGGGCACGAGCCTGCCGATCAGGTGGGCGATGCCATCGAACAGGCCCTGACGCGGGCCACGGCTGTGAACGACGCCGAGGACCAGACCCTTCGGCGCATCACCGACGAACTGCGGGAAGGCCGCCACGCCCCGCGTCCGGAGGCCGAGCCCGGCGGCGACCTGGTCGGCCCGTTCGAGGGGCCCCGGGCTGTCCCGGAGGACCCGGATGACCCGGACGATGCCGCTGCCAGCGCCGTTGCCCAGGCCCGCCTCGACCACCTGCTGGACCTGGCCGGCATGGGCGCTGCCGTCGAGGGCTACTGGCAGGTGACCGCCGGGTTGTACGCCGCGCTCACTCAGAGCCGAGCCCGTCTGCTGGGCGCCGACGATCGGCAGACGCTCATCGCCCGCGGTTTCCACGCCTGCAGCGTGGGCTTGGCGGGGGACGCGACTCGGGCCGCCGACCTGCTGGAGACCCTCGTCACGGACTCCATCCGCGTGCTGGGCCCCGACGACCGCGCCACTCTCATCGCCCGCAGCTTCCATGCCTACTGGAGAGAACGTCGATAGAGGCGGCGGCCCGGCGTGTGGGTGCGGCCAGCGGTCATGGCCTCGTCCACCGCACGGGCGAGGTGCGGCAGCCGGCGCCCGAAGTGGGCGAGGACGGTAGTCGACATCGCGGCTGCCGCCGCGACCACGGCGGCCGGCGCGATCCGCTCCCAGGCCGTCGGCTCGGGCACACCCTCCATGCCGGCCGCGCCGATCAGCACGTGGCCGTCTGGCGGAGTCGCAGCTGCCCGTGGAGCTCGCGGCCGCCGCCCGGGCCGATCCCGCGGCCGGTGACCTGCTCGATCGCCGGCGCGGTCCACTCCACTACCCCGGCCGTGCCATGGGCCGGCTGCCGGCGGTCCGAGAGTCCTGTGAGGTGATGCGGCTCACCGGTGGTCGCCAGCCCGCTGCCCCGGGCGGGGTGTGTGGCCGCGCCGGGTTCCCCCCACCGTGGAAACCCGGTCCGTGCTGCATCGATCAACGCCGGGCGGTTTCGGGGAGTACCCCGTCGAGTGCCGTCTCAGTGGGGGAGTAGGGTCGCCTCGGCACCGGCCAGGACGGCCTTCAGACCTTGTTCGAAGCCCTGGTCGAAGTCCTGGAACATCGCGCGGCCCGCCGCTACGGCGAGCGGGTAGGCGGCCAGTCGTTGCGCGCGGGCGTCCAGGTCGTATCCCTCGGTGCCGTCGAAGGGGTTGGGGCCCATGGCCTGCTCCTCCACGACGTAGCCGATGGTGTAGGTGTAGCCCGTGTACCAGGCGCGGGTGGCGGTGTCCAGGGTGAAGCCGGCCCGGGTGAGCAGTTGCAGGCTCGCCTCCAGGCCCGGCGCGTAGGACGTGTCCGTGAAGCGGGCGCCGCTGTAGACCCGGGCGCCGTCGCGGTAGCGCAGCAGGTGGGCTCGCAGGGTGCTCATCGTGACGCGGTATGCCTGGCGCCAGTCCGTCGTGGGGTGCGTCCCCTGGGCGGACTCGGCTGTCATCCGGCGCATCATCTCGGTCGCCATCTCGTCGAGCAGCGCCTGCTTGTCCTTGAAGTGCCAGTACAGCGCGGGCGCCTTGACATCCAGTTCGGCGGCGATCGCGCGCAGCGTGAGGCCGTCCAGCCCGAGCTCGTTGAGGAGCCTCAGTGCGGTGTCGGCGACCAGTCGGCGGTCGAGTTTCGGGGTTCGCTGCGGGGCCACGGTTGACAGTTTAACGCTGTTAAGGCCAGGCTGGGCGGGCAGCCGAACTTAACAACGTTAAGGAGCTTTCGTGGCTCACCACACCGATCGGCCGATCGACGCCGACGTGCTGATCGTCGGCGCCGGTCCTACCGGCCTCGCACTCGCCCTGGACCTGGCCCGGCGTGGAATCCCCGCACGCCTGGTCGAACGCGGCACCGAGCTGTTCCCCGGCTCGCGCGGCAAGGGGCTCCAGCCGCGCACCCTGGAGGTGCTGGATGACTTCGGGGTGCTGGCGGAGATCCGTGCGGTGGCCGGCCGCTATCCGCCGAACCTGTTCTGGAAGGACGGTGAACCGCAGGGCACGAGCCGCGTGTACGACGAGACGCTCAAGCCCTGCGAGGCCGAGCCGTACCCCAGCACGCTGATGCTGCCGCAGTGGCGCACCCAGCAAGTACTGCACGGGCGCCTTCGCGAACTGGGCGGCGCGGTGGACTTCGGGCGCGAGCTGGTGGGCCTCAGGCAGGACGCGGACGAGGTGACCGCCGAGTTCGCGCAGGGCGTTCCCGTGAGGGCGCGCTACCTGGTCGCCGCCGACGGAGGACGCTCGACGGTGCGCCGGCTGCTCGGCATCGCGATGACCGGTCAGACAGTGGACCCGGCCCCGATGCTGGTCGCCGACGTCACGGTCACCGGCCTGGACCGCGACCACTGGCACGTCTTCCCACCCCCCGGCGCCGGGGCCCTCGACGCCGGGACCGCCCATGCGGGGCCGGGCATCGGCCTGCTGGCCCTGTGTCCGCTGCCCGGCGGCGAGCAGTACCAGCTCGTCGCCAGGTTCCCGGAAGGGACGTGGCCGGACCCGTCCATCGAGGGCATCCGCCGCCTGGTCGCCGACCGTACGCACCTGAGCGCGACGGATGTGACCGACGTGCGCTGGGCCTCGGAGTTCCGGCCGCGGGCCGCGCTGGCCGACCGGTTCCGCGCCGGCCGCGTCCTGCTGGCCGGCGATGCGGCGCACGTGCACTCGCCGGCCGGTGCGCAAGGCCTGAACACCAGCATCCAGGACGCCTACAACCTGGGCTGGAAACTGGGCGCGGTGCTCGCCGGCCGGGCCGCGGACCCGCTGCTCGACACCTACGAGCAGGAGCGGCGGCCCACCGCGGCACGGATGCTGGAGCTGTCCACGCAGGTGCACCGCGGCGAGGTCCGCCGCGGCCGGGCGACCCAGCAACTGGATCTGGGCTACCGGGAATCCCCGCTCGCGGTGGAGACCCGCACCCGGCTCGCCCCGCACGTCCTGCGGGCCGGTGACCGGGCCCCGGACGGACGGCGAGGCGGCATCCGCCTCTTCGACGCCTTCCGGGGCCCGCACTGGACGCTGCTCGCCGTCGGCACACGGGCACACGTGCCCGCGGACGCGTTCGCGGGGGCTGGCGTGCGGATGCTCGACATCCCCGACCACGAGGCGTACGGCACCGGCGTCTTCCTCGTCCGCCCGGACGGATACGTGGGCTGGGCGGGCGTGACGGCCCGGGGCATCACGGACTACGCGGCGCGCGTGGGCGCCCTCGGCCGCTGAGGCCGGACGGAGCCCGCGCGGCCCACACGGCGATCGCCGTCCGCGGACCCGGGCAGGGCGGTGGTCATCGACGTGGCCTTCCAAGGTCACCGCCACCACCACGTGGCCCGGTACGCCCCGGGCAGTCGCACGAGCCCACTCAGCCGCCGCCCCGGCCGCCCACGGCTGCGACCGCTCCCGCCTGCGGACGGCGAACTCGCTCGCACGCTCGCAGCCGTGCACCGTCTGTGTCGAGCGGTGGCGATCCGCGCCGGCCCCGGCGCCTGGCGTGCCGGCGGATACCGGGAGTCGATCTTTGGGCGCTCTCCGGGAGGCGACGCGGGTGCCCACAGAGAACCTCTCGCGAACATGTGCAGCATATGGCAGGTATGTGGATCAGGTGGTGGATGTATCCCGCTGTCCACACGGGCGAACCATCCTTCAACGGGGCCGGTCCCGTACGCCCAGGGCCGCTCCTTCATCTGCCGTTCGTTCTTCGCCAGGAGGAAGCCTTGCTCGGAGAGCTCGCGGCAACCGCGGCCGGTGCACTGCTCGCCGCCCCCGCCACGGCCGCACCGCCGACCGTCCCGCCCCACTTCTGGAACGTCGGGGGCAAGGGGGCCACCTACCAGGACGCCGTGGCGGTAGCCGACGTGACCATCAGCCACTACGCCTGCGACCCGGGCCCGGTGATCAGCTCCGGGCAGTATGCCGACGGTACGTGGTGGGTGGTCGTCCGGGCCGCCTGCGAGGGCACGGAATAGCCGACCAGGCCCGGCGTCTGGGTACTCGAGCACAGCGGCTGGCCCGTTCCGGGGCAGCCACTCCGGTCGGGGTGATCCGGGGCAACCCGTTCCCGGCCAGCTGCCGGCCCTACGAGGCTCGGAGCGCCGTTCGGGCCGCTGCCGCTGACAGGGGTGCACCTGGAACTACGTGAGGACGGGCCGGATCCGGCAGCCGCCCGGATCATCTCGGCCGTGGCGTGGGGCAGCGGCATCCGCGTCCTGCGCAGCTCGACCCGCGGGCAGCTGCGCCTGGTCCACGATGCCGACCGCTGGTGGAGCGACATCGACGACGCCTTCGTGCCCTACCGTCGCGTGCCCCCGGTCGGCGGCCGCGTGCTGGTGGACGGGGGAGGAGTTGTCCGGGGACGACGCCTCGGCCAGGCCCGGCGACCTGGAGACAGTCGCCTGCCTCAACGTGGACCCGTCAGGGTCTACAGGGCGACCCCGAGGGCCTCCAGTTGGCCGTGTTGCCCGGCACTCAGCCGAGCCCGCTCATACGTATACGTTCCTTCCAGGTCCCGGCCAAGGTGGCCGGGGCAGCACCCCCAGGATCCCCCCGCCTCGGGCGGACGCGACGTCCGGTGATCCGTCGGATGGCACCGCCTTGTGGTGGCCTTGTCGGTGGTGAGTACCTGGTTCCGGGCGGTGGCGAGTACGGCCTGTAACTGTCGCTCTCCCCCGACCAGGTCGGCTCGGCCGGTTTGTTGTGCCGACAACGTGCCGATCGCGTGGTCGCTGTCTGCGGCACGGCGGTGGGTCCGGGAAGGCCGGGTGGTCAGGTGCAGTCGTGCGTGTCGGTGGGGTCGTTGTTGACGAGGACGGTGCCGTGGTCGCCGCCTGCGCCTGAACGTCACGTGAGTCTGCCGTCTGGCCGCAACCGAGCGGTGGGTCCTGGGCGTCTTCGACGGAGGTCGCGCGATCGGGTCCGAGGGGGAGCAGGCGGATGCAGATTGGATGGACCGGCCGGGAGCCGTTGCAGGCGGCCGTCGCGGCGGTGTGCGGAGGAGGTGACCCGGCGTCGGCGGACGGGGCCTTGGTGTCCGTCGCGCCGGCGCGGGCGGGGAGGTGGGTCGCGATGGTCCAGGCCGACCATGAGTACTACCGCAGGAACCTCGAGTTGTACGGGGCGCAGTACCTGATCCCCGACTTCCCTACGGACTTGGCGGTGCGGCGGATCCTCATCAAGGACGGGGACAGGTTCCGGATCGGCAGGAGCTCTGCGGGACGCCACCGGGTGCCGCCGGAGATCGATCTCGTGGAGGATCTGGGGGTGGGCTACCACCACGGGCACCTGCAGCAGCAGGACGACGGCAGCCTGGTGCTGATCGCGCAGGAGACGGCGAACGGCACGTTCATGAACGGTTCCTGCGACGAGGTCGAGCTTGGGCGGCCGATCGAACTCCAGGACGGCGACCGCATCCACCTGGGTGTGTGGACCACCATCACGGTGCGCACAACCTGCACTGACGGGTGAGTTTTCCGGGTGCGGTGGGCGCCACCTGACCTTTCTGGTCTGCTCGCGGCCCCAGATCCGGCCTGCTCGCGGGGCAGGTTGACCGTGGGCCCCGCGGTCGACCAGGGCATGGCCCTTGGCGGATGCGTAGGCGGCGAAGACGCCGATCTGGCAGTTCTCGGGCCGGCCGGGGGCTTGCATCTGAATAACTGTCAGGATTGATCTTCCTAGTGGTCCTCGTCAGGCAGGCGGCGTCGGAGCTGTTCGAGGGTCCGGGCGGGTGGCCCAGGCAGTGGTGTGACGATGATGCGGTGCAGGTCCAGGAGGCGGTGGCCGTCTTGGAACTGGTTGGAGAGGTTGGTGCGAGTGACGCCCAGCAGCTGGGCGAGGAGGGTGCTGGTGATCGCCCTGCGTCGGCGTAGGCGCGCCGTCAGGAGGCGGTGGTAGTGGTCCAGGCTGTTGGTCTGTGGGTGGAGATAGCTGCGCGGACGGTGGAAGCGACGCTGGAAGGCCGCCTCTGCCAGTGCGTCCCAGTAGGGCTCGGGGACTGCTACCAGGTGTTCGAAGTCGGATCGTGGCATGCCGGTCAGGGCCGGATCGCTGAGCATCTCGGTCAGGCCGGGGTGGATCCGGGGGGGCCGGGTTCGGTGGTATTCGGGGCGGAACGGGGGCCAGGGTGTAGTTCCAGTCGCCGTGGAAGGCGTGGGGTGTGATCGGCAGGCCTGGAACTCGGCGGGAGTGACGGTGGTGCCCAGGAGGTAGCTGCCGGTGTCCAGCTCGACGCCGATGGTCAGCCCGGTGTGTGTGGTTGTCGCGGCGATGGTCTCGATGACGACCTGGTAGCTGGCGAGCGGCCGGCCGCGCCAGTTCGCGGTGCTGTGGCAGAACATCCGGTGTTCGATCTTGTTCCACTTCGACGTGCCGGGCGGGAAGTGGCAGACCGTGATCTCCAGTCCGCTCTCCAGGGCGAAGGTGGCCAGGTGCTTCTTCCAGGTCCAGCGGCGGGGATCGTTGGAGCCGCCGGCGTCGGCGGTGATCAGCAACCGGGTGGCGTTCGGGTGGTGCACTCGTCCGCGGCGCTGCCACCATCGGCGTATGGACTCCACCGCGAACTCGGCGGTGTCGTGGTCGGTCCCGACGTTGACCCAGCCGGTGTTGTTGGCGATGTCGTAGATCCCGTAGGGGATGGCGACGGGCTGGTCGCTGGTGGTGAAGGTGTGGCAGTCGACCTTGATCGGGTCCTTGCCCGGCCGTCAGGTGTGGCCGGGCCGGTCACGGTTGCCGAGCCATTCCTTGGCCTTGGTGTCGACGCTGATCACCGGCTGCCAGTCGTCGAGGAACGCGGTGGCCGTGGCGTTGAGGTGGGCGAACTGAGCGTCGCGATCGGGATGGCTGGCACCCTCGGTGGTTTTAACGGTCCCCTGCATGCTGTAGCCGAGGCTGTGCAGCAGGCGCCCGACGGTGGCGGCACTGACTGGATGGCCCTGCGACGCGAGGGTTGACGCCAGAGCCCGCAGCGACAGGGTGGTCCAACGCAGCGGGGAGACGGGATCACCCCTGGTGTGCGGATCGGTCAGTGCCTCGAGTGCTGTCAGCAGGCCGGGGTCGGTGACCGTCAACGGCTTGCGGCCGGCTCCCGCGGCCCGCACCCGCCTCGTCGGCACAGGGTCCCCGGCCAGCTCGCTCACCCCGCGCGCGACGGTGGCGGCGCTGATCCCGGAGGCCGCCACCAGGGCGATCCCACCATGGCCGATCGACGCAACCTCGCTGGCCAGATAGAGCCGACGTCGCCGCTCGTCCAAGTGCGGCAAGATCCGATCGAACTTGGCCCGTAACACCGTGACGGGCGGACGCACAGTCATGGTCCACCCTCCCACCAAGTCCTCCTGAACAAGCACTAATTGAGATACAAGCCCCGGCGGTTCCGGAGTACTGGCACTGCACGCCGGCGGAGACGGTTCCCTTCTTGGCGAAGCCGGTGTCATCGATGATCAGGACGCCGTCAGCGGCGCCGAGTTGCTCGGCGATGTAGGTCTGCAGGTCGTCGCGGACCTCGTCCGCGTTCCAGCGGGTGCCGGCGAGCAGGTGCTGCAGGCGGTGCGGGGCCGGGTGACCGGCGAACTCGGCCAGCTGCCAGCTGTTCTTGCGGCCCACCGGACCCAGCAGGCCACGCACGTAGTCCCGCATCCGCCGCCGGGGCTCGACCCGGGTGAACCGGGCCCCGATCCGCAGGAACAGTTCGTCCAGTTCCCGGTCCCACAGATCCGCCAGATCATCGCTCACAACGGGGGACTGTCCACGTCGTTGCCACTACATACGGCGCGGGCACTCGTTCGCGCGACATCCCGGCGAACACCGCCCCCCGGGACGGCCCCGCTACACTCCCGACCACCAGGCCGCTGACCAAGGAAAACGAAGAACTCTCACTGGAGTACTAGGAGTTGTCCGGCCGATCATGTGCGGAGCCAGATAACGAGGGCTGCTGCGGTGACGGTGCCGAGGTAGATGTAGCCGCGTTTGGCACCGAGGAGTAGGCCCGTCCAGAACACCGACGGCAGCCCGGACCGGGTCTGGTCGCCTCGGTCGCGGCGGGCCGTCCCGGCGTTCTCGAGTTGGGTCAGCACGCGGTGTTGGAAGTCGGTGGTCCGGGTGTCGACGGTGGGCAGTTGCTCGGCGTAGCGGCGCAGGTCGTCCCAGGCGTTGCGGGTGTCGGTGTCCATCGCCTCGTGGTCGTGCATCGTCGGCCATTCCTGGGTGATGACCTTGTGGGTGTAGACGATCACGCGTTGGCGCAGGCCGTCGCGCTGGTCGGCCGGCAGCTGAAGGGCCGCCCAGTTGACCTCGGTCAGGGCCGAGGCCTCGGCGGTCGCGGTCTTCTGGCCGGCCTGGTACTTCTGCCAGACCAGGACCACCACGAACGCGAGGGTGAACGCGAACAGCATCCGGACCAGAGAGGTGACGTGTTCGAAGTTCTGCTTCTGCTCGTCCTGGGCGGTCCAGGGGCGTCCGAACCTCGCCCCGAGCCAGAGCGAACCCATCGTCGCGAGCAGGATCGGGACCAGGTACGTCAGGAAGTGCAGGAGCACCCGCAACTCCTCAACTCCGCGGCGGGGAACCAGCCCAGCTTTGGGCATCGGTGCGGCGGCTGTGGCCCGAGGCTCGCCGCGGATCTCGAGATCACCCGATCGAGTGATGCGCGGCACTGGCCGGGGCGTGGCTGGTGGGGTTCGGCCGGGCCGCCCCGGAAGGGCCTACCAGGTGGACGGGGCGACCGATCGGCTCGTTGACAGGGCAGTGCACTAACCTCGCCAGCCGATGGACGTGCCGGTGAGGGGATGGATACCCGTGTCGTGGAAGGCAGAGCTGCTACGGCTTCTTGAGCCGCCGGCTGAGAAGTGGCCTGTCCCAAGCCCGGAGGAGATCGTGCGGGGGTACGGCAGGGCCCTGCCCGCGGACTACATGTGGCTGGCGGAAACCTACGGGTCGGGGGAGATCTCGCGGTATCTCAGTATCTACCCCCCGCTTTCGGCCGCTGAGATCGGGACGCGGCCCGGTGTCTTTCCGCTCTCGGCTGAGCCGCCCGAGGACGAGAAGGAGTACGAGAGCCTCGACCCCGCCTATCTGCAGCCAGGCGGCCTGCTCATGTGGGGGCGCAGCCAGACCGACGACATCGCCTTCTGGAGCCCGGTCGGAGATCCGGACCAGTGGCCGGTCGTCATCCGCCAAGACCCGTGGAGGCCCGGGCCGACCTGGACGCGGTACGACATGGGCGTCGTCGAGTTCCTTGTGCGCACCTTCCACGGACAGCTGGCGGACAACCCGTTCAGTAGTGACGAACTGCGCACCCAGCCACCGTCCTTCGAGCGGGACTGAACCCTGACGGGTTGTCGGCGAAGATTCGCGCCGCCCGCAGGGCCGGGCGATCCGGCACCTGCTGCGGTACCTCGCCCCTCCGCACAGTGCGGGCGGACGCCGCACAGTGCACCACCACGACCGATGTTCAGCTCGTGGTTCGGGCGGTACGCGTGATGGCGAGGAGGGTCTGGTCGTCGTCGGCGGTGCTGTGGTCGGTGTGGGTGGCGATGTCGGTGAGGAGGGCGCTGAGGAGGTCTTCCGGAGTGGCGAAGGTGCGGCCGGCGAGGAAGGTCTCCGGGGTGTAGAAGGCGCCGGTCGCGTCGCGGGCCTCGGTGATGCCGTCGGTGAAGAGCAGGAGGGTCGCGCCGGTGGGCAGCAGGATGCGTTGGGGGTGGTGGCCGTCGGTGGCGCGGAGGTCGGCCATGCCGAGGGGGAGGTCGAAGGCGGGGGGTTCGAGCAGGCGGGCGGTGCCGTCGGTGAGCAGGATGGGGGTCGGGTGCCCGCGGTTGACCAGGTCGACGTAGGAGCCGTCGGGGGCGAACTGGGCGATGATCGCGGTGGCGAAGGCCTCGGGGTCCTCGGTGTCGCCGCGGCGGCGGATGTCGCGGTCGAGGGCGTGCTCGATCGACTCGACGAGGTAGTCGAGGCGGGGCACGAGCTCGGCCAGCACCCGGAAGGCCCCCAGGATGATGGTGACGGCGGTGACGGCGCCCAGGCCCTTGCCGCGGACGTCGCCGATGATCGCCCGCACGCCGCTGGGGGTGGCCTGGACGGCGAGGAAGTCGCCGCCGATCCGGGCGTGGCTGGTGGCGGCGCGGTAGCGGGAGGCGAAGTGCAGCGGGCCGATCCGGGCGGGCGGCTCGGGCAGCACGGCGCGTTGCAGCACCTCGACCACGTCGCGGGCGCCGGCCAGCTGGCGGGAGGAGTGTTCGGAGCGGCGTTTGAGCGCGGTGGTGAGGACGGCGAGCGCGACCAGACCGCCCAGCTGGGGCCAGATCTCGATGTGGCCCTGGGCGTCGTCGCGGAAGAGGGCCAGGACGGTGCAGATGGCGACGACGGCGCTGCCGATGAGGGCGGTCTCGGTGAGCGAGAGCAGCGCGGCGGCGGCCGGCGGTGCGGCGGCGAGTAGCGGGGCGGCGGTGTAGGGCAGGGGAGTGGCCAGGTCGTAGCCGACCGCGATGACGATCAGCAACCACGGCAGGCAGCGCATCCACGGGCGGGGGGTGTTGCGATCGGTCCTGCGGGAGTCGTGCACCCGTTCGGCTCGCGGGAGTGGTGCGGGTGCGGCAGGCTCGGTGCGGTCGTCCGGCGCTCGGGTGGCGCTTGGTGGAGGGTCAGCGGAGTTGGCCACGGCGGTAATCGTCTCGCACGGGTGGGCGGTTGGCCCGCCGCCCGTGGCGGAGGCCGGGTGGGCGGGGGTGTTCGGGGTGGGGCAGGCTGGTGGGTGCGGGGCGGGCAGTTGAGGTGCCCACCCCTCACACCCGCGCGCGTGGGTCAGCTCGCGCTGTCGGCCTTGCGGCGGCGGTGCACCAGGTAGCCGGTGCCGACAGCGGCTGCGAGGGTGCCACCGGCGACGGCGGGGTCGGCGATGGGGACGGTGTTGATGGTGGTGCCGTTGGTGTTGACGGACCAGGTGCCGTTGGCGATGAAGGCGCCGTTCCGCAGGAGGCTGGCCGGGGCGGTCAGGGTGGGGCCGCCGGCGTTGGGGCTTACGGTGTAGGAGATGCTGCGCGCCACGTTCCAGCCGTTGGTGCCGGTGGAGGTGCAGGTGGCCCAGGAGCCGTCGGGGGCGATCTGCTTGTTGTCGCCGCAGGTGATGTCGGTGATCTGGACCCCGGGCGGGGCGTTGAAGGTGAGCACGTCCCCGGTCTGGGCGGGGACGCTGCCGGAGCCGCCGGGTCCGGTGAGGTTGACGGTGGTGGAGCCGCTGGAGCCGAGGTTGGTGGTGGGTACGCTGGGCTGGGTGAGCTGGTTCAGGGCCACGTTGACGGCCCAGGTGCCGGTGGAGGTGCCGGTGCTGGCCTGGGTGAGGCTGGCGCCGCCGGTCAGCGTGCCGGTGGCGGCGTTGGGGCTGACGGTGTAGGAGATGCTGCGCCCCACGTCCCAGTTACCGCCAGCGGTGGAGTTGCAGGTGGCGCTGGAACCGTCGGGGGCGATGGTCTTGGTGGTACCGGAGCCGCAGAACACGTCGGTGATCTGTACCCCGGCTGGGGCGGTGAAGGTGAGCACGTCCCCGGACGCGCCGGGGACGGCGGAGGAGCCGTCGCCCGTGGTCATGTTGACGGTGGTGGAGCCGCTGGCGCCGAGCCCGGTGGTGGGCACGGTCGGCTGGGCGAACATGTTCACGCCGGCGCGGGGGGCTGCGTGCGCGACGAGGACGCCGTCGGAGGCCGGCAGGGCGTGCGCGGCGCCGGCACTCAGGCCGGTGAGCAGCACGGTCGCCGCCAAGGCGCCGCAGGCGTTCAGGGTGCGTGGGAGGCTGCGCAAGGCAGTGTCCTTTCTCGGGGTGGGGCGGGTCCCCGGGGCAGCCGGTGCGGTGGCGCCGGCTTCGAGGGCGTCAGGTGGGGCGTCGAGGGAGGCCGAGGGTTGACCCGTGTGGCCTACAGCGGCGGTGGGTCGGCGGGTGGGCTGCCGGGGCCGCTAGGCGTACCGCGGCTGGGAGGTGGTTCGTGATCGTGAGGCTTGGCCACCGGGGCAGTTCGCTCCAGTGGGGTGAGAACGATCGGTCGTCGGACTGCTGCGCGGGCACGCGTCGGCGCGGTGGTCGAGGGGCCTGGCCGCGCGCGACGTGGCAGTCTGGTGAGGCACGAGCGTGTGGGGGGTGGGCACTCCTGATGCCCACCCCCCACACGTGGTGGGCGCCCGTCAGGCGGCGATGCCGGCCTTGCGGCGGCGGTACACCAGGTAGCCGGCGCCCAGGGCGGCGGCGAGGGTGCCGCCGGCGAGGGTCGGGTTGGCGATCGGGACGGTGTTGACATTGGGGGTCGGGTCGTCGGTGGCGGTGACGTTGGCGATCAGCGGGCCGCAGGCGGCGGAGCCGCCAGCGCCGTTGTCCTGGGAGATGAAGCTGAGGGTGGGGGCGTTCTGCGTGGCGGTGAAGGAGTAGGTCTGGGTGCTCCAGCTGGCGGTCTGGGTGGTGGTGACGCCGTTGGCGCGGTACTGCTGGGTCGGGGTGCCGGTGGCACCGACGGAGAACGGCTGACCGGCGGCGAGTTGCTGGACGCCGCAGCCGCTCCAGGTGTTGGGGCTGGTCTCGAAGGTGATGACGACGGCGTCGCCCTTCTTGACGTTGATCAGCTGCTGGCTGGCGACCTGCGGGGAGCCGGAGTTGAGGTCCATGCACTGCAGGCCGTCGGTGCGCTGGCACATCTGGTTCGAGTAGGTCTCGGTGGTGATGTTCCAGTTCGGGATCGCGTTGGTCAGGTACGACTGCGGTCCGTTGGTGACGCTCGGGGTGGCGAAGTTGCCGTTGGCGATGGGTAGCGGAGCCGGGACCGCCATGGCCGGGCCGGCGGCGACCGCGAGCAGGGCGACGGTGGTCGACGCGAGGGCCGCGGCTCTGAGGGTCCGACTGGTTCCACGCATGTGTGGTGTGCCTTTCTGGGAGGGGATTGGGGCCGGTGTCCGGGTCAGTCGGCCCGGGTGGGGCCGGCCTCCAGGGTTTTGGTGGTGCGTCGAGGGGGCGGCAGGGCGCCGGCCTCCTCGAACTCCCTGTCGGTCTTCGCCCAGTCGTTGCGGCCGCTCGCCAGGGCGAACACGGCCTTCCAGGCGCACAGGAAGAACAGGTAGTTCATCAGCAGGAACGAGTGCCCGAGCAGCAGTGCGCGCGCCCAGTTGGTGTCCGGGGAACGGCGCTTCTGTAGCAGGGAGGCGAGCAGGGCCGGACCGAAGCTGAGCAGGTACCACAGGGCTACGCTCAGGGTGGTCGTCGCCCAGTCGGCGTCCGCGATGAAGTAGTCGCGCAGGTGCGCGACGAAGTTGAACAGCGAGACGTGCCAGAGGATCGACCAGGGCAGGTCCAGGACCCACGGCACGAGCAGGTACATGGACAGCTCGGTGGCCTGGACGTGGTTCAGGTGCGGGGAGTGCCAGACCTCCGGTAGGCGCCGGCCGCAGGACATGTGGCCCTGGTACCAGCGGGCGCGCTGGCGCACCAGAGCCTTGATCTTGTGCACGCCCTGCTGGGAGACCGCGGCGTGCGGCGTGGTGGTGAGTTTCCAGCCGCGCAGGGCCATGGTGATGCTCAGGTCCAGGTCCTCGGTCAGGCAGCGGGACCAGGGCCGGGCGCCGACCTCGTCGAGCGCGGTCAGGCGGGAGAACTGGCCGTTGCCGCCGAGGCTGACGGTGGCGGTGGTGGCGCGGCCGAACTGGGTGACCGAGGCGATCGCCCAGAAGTAGAAGTCCTGCACCCGGGCGAGGAAGGTGTCGCGGTTGCGGATCCGCACGGCCAGTTGGACGCCGCCGACGGCGGGGTCCTCGAAGCAGCGGGTCACGTGGCGCACGGCGCCGTTGGACAGGTGGCCGTCCGCGTCCATGACGCAGATCAGCACCTGCTGCGGGTCGAGGCTGCCCTGGACGACCAGGGAACGCACCAGCGCCAAGCCGGCGTTGAGGGCCTCGCCCTTGCCGCGTCGGGCGTCGGGCAGCTCGCGGCGCAGCACGGTCACCTCGTCGCCGCCGGCGAGCTTGGCCACGTCCCCGGTGGCGTCGTCGGAGCCGTCGTCGATGACGACGACGTGCGAGGCGCGGTCGCCGACCAGGCGGGCGACGGTGTGGCCGATCACCTGTTCCTCGTTGAGGCAGGGGATCATGAAGTAGACGAACATGTCGTCCTGGCGACCCAGGTGCGGTTTGCCGTAGCGCAGCTGGGACTGCTGGGGGAGTTTGATCTTCTCCCGGTGCAGCCGGCGCACGCCCAGGCCCAGCATGATGAAGAAGTAGGCGCTGGAGAGCCAGATGACCAGGCTGGTCAGGCCCATCAGCAGGACGGTGATCACGCGCGGGCCTCCGGGGCGCTGTGGGGGGTGCGGGCGGGCCACCAGCGGCCGACCAGCAGGCGGCAGAAGAGCATCAGGCCGGCGACGGCACCCAGCATCGACATCCAGGTGCCGACCACCACGTGCATCCAGGCGAAGGCGCGATGGCCGGCCCAGGCGAGGGCGGCGATCAGGCTGACCAGACGGGCCAGGTCGGTGGCGCACATGACGGCGCCCGCGACGGCGGCGGCGAACAGCACCCGGACGGCGGGCAGGCGGCGCAGACAGAGCAGCACGCCGACCACCGCGGTCAGCGGGAGCAGGAAGACCGCGCTGGTGCAGGCGGGGGTGATCTGGATGCCGACCACGGCGTGGGCCCTGTTGGTCACCAGCAGGACGTCGTGCTCGTAGAACGGGACCCAGGGGTGCAGGCCCAGCAACTGGGTGGCGGCTCGCTCGGTCGCACGGGCCTCCAGGTCGCGGACCGCGTGGTTGCGCCATGCCAGGGCACCGGCGGCCACGAAGGCCACCGCGGCGGTGGCGTCCCGCAGGATGCGGTTGCCCGCGCGCAGCAGCAGCGGTGTCCGGCGGACCGGCGCGGGCTCAGCGCTCGCCATCACGGCCCTCCCTGGCACGGGGGGCCGCCTCGGTGCCGGACCGCACGGCGAGGGCACGGAGCGCGGTGCCGACCGGCACGCGGGGTACGGCGCCCCCGGTGGGGCGTGGGCGTGGACCTGGAATCACGAAGGACACCTCAGATGTCGAAGGGGGTCGTCGGTCGGGCGGAACGGGGGCGTCAGGTGGGGCGGCCACGTGCGGCCTCGGTGACGGTCGCTCAGGCGGCCCGGTCGGCCAGCAGGCGCCGCGTGGCATCGGCGATGTGCCGTCCGGCGTCGAGGCCGCCGAAGGGTGAGGGCTGTTGCTGCAGGCGGGCGCGGATGGCCTTCGCCTCGGCCAGCAGCCGACGCGCGTGGTGGCCGAGGTCGGGGCCCGGGGCGACCAGCACGGTGAAGTCGACCAGACTCTCCGGGCGCCCGGTGCGGCGGCCGAGCGCCACCAGCGGGCGTCCCAGGACGGTGATGTCCTCCTCGGTCTCGCCGGTGTCCGCGATCACCAGTGCGGCTTCGCGGGCCAGGGCCAGGAAGGTGCCGTAGTCGGGCCGCTCGACGATCCGCAGCCGGGACAGCAGCCGGGCGCAGCCGGCCCGCTCAGCCGTGGCCCGCAAGCGGCGCCCCGCGGGCAGCAGCACCGGCCAGCCCCCCTCGGCCAGCCGGTCCAGCTCGGCGAGCACGGCCCGCAGGGCGGCAGCGTCCTCGGACGCGGCGGTGCCCTCGATCGCGCCCAGGACGAAGCGGTCGGGGCTCACGCCGTGGCGGGTCAGCAGGTGGGCCCGCTGCCGCGCCGGGGGCAGGTGCTGTCCGACGGCTTCCAGCACCGTGCTGCCGGTCAGCGCGATCCGCCGCGGTGCGATGCCCTCGGCGGTCAGGTTGGCAGCGTTCGAGGCGGTGGACGCGCACAGCAGGTCGGCCATCCGGTCGGTCAGCACCCGGTTGCGCTCCTCCCGCGCCGGGTGTTCGAAGGTGCGCACCCCCGCGTCCACCCGCACCAGCGCGATGCTCCTGCTCTGGGCGGCCAGCGCGGCGCCCAACGCGGCGTCGCTGCTCCCGTGGACGACCAGCACGGCCGGGCGCTGCCGGGCGAACAAGGCGTCCAGTGACCTGGCGGCCTGGGCGATCCTGGCGGCACTGGTGCGCCCGTCGGTCTTGAAGAGCGCGTCGGGGCCGCGCAGTCCGCAGGCCACGAACACCTCGCCCGGCACCAGCGCTTGCTCCAGCCGGCCCGGACACAGGACCCGGGCGACGAGCGGGAACCTCCTGGCCACCGGTGCGAGCCGCACCGCCTCCGAGCGGCCGGCGGCCAGAAAGGCCACGCCGTCGGTCAACGGGGCGGCCGGCGAGCCGGCGACGGTTGCGGGTCGGGGATTTCTCCGAGTCGGAACGAGGCATGCCTCGGTAAGCACGCGTGCCACCTCTGCAGGCTGAAAGGGAAGGTTGTGAGATTGCTGGGACGGCGAGGGCACCTGGAACCGAAATGGAATCACCGGCAGCCGGTGGTACTTCGAAGACCGTCGGAGGTGCAATTCGAAGCCGCCGTGGAGCGCAGCAGAACACGTCCGGAGAATCGATCTGCGGAATTCGCGCAGGACGTTGCCGGAAATACCCTCGAACGGTCTACGTGACCGTTCTCCCGGCTGGGACCGGGCCGCGGGAAGGGGCGGCGGTCGACGGAGAGCGGCCTCCGTGCGCCACCTCTCCCGGCGGTGGCGGGGCGCCCGGCGTATCGGGGGCCGGTCTGCTCGGACCGGGCGCCGTGCGGCAGTGCAGCCGCTTCGCAGGCCCTCGTGGGCTCGCAGAAGTTCGGGTGCGATCGTAGCTTGTGATTGCTCGCCGAGTGGCCATTCGCGTGCGTGTCGGACGCCGCACGCCACCCCGCCACGCCACCCCGTCCGGGCCACAATCGGTCCATTAAACCTACGAATCCGCTCTCCGAGCGGTAGTTGCGCGTTGCGGCACGGCGCGACTTTTCGCGTGTCACTCTCCGTGTTCTGCTGGGCCCGACGGCAGCTCGGCGCCCGACCAGATCCGCCCGAGCCGGCCCCCGTCCAAGGATTTCCCTGTGCAGATCTGTGAAAGCAGGTGAAGGCGTGTCGGAAACGGCATGCGCGAGTCCGGGGCGCGACCGCGGGAACAGCTCCTTCGAAGGCTCCATCGCCTTCGTCCTGGGTACCCGACCGGAAATCGTCAAACTTGCGCCAGTGGCTCGCCAATTCCCGGAGAATGCCCGGGTGGCCTACACCGGGCAGCACTACGACCCGGCACTCTCGGACGTCTTCTTCGCCGAATGCGGCATGCGCCGCCCCGATGCCCTGCTGGATGTCGGCGGTCGCTCCCGCGGTGCGCAGATCGGCCGGGCCACGGATGCGCTGGACGCACTGTTCGCCCGCCGGCGGCCCGCCGCTGTGGTGGTCCAGGGCGACACCAACGCGACCCTGGCCGGCGCCCTCGCGGCCAACGCGCACGGCATCCCGCTGGTGCACGTCGAGGCCG
Organism: Kitasatospora sp. LaBMicrA B282; assembly: GCF_050325825.1. Taxonomy (NCBI): domain Bacteria; kingdom Bacillati; phylum Actinomycetota; class Actinomycetes; order Kitasatosporales; family Streptomycetaceae; genus Kitasatospora; species Kitasatospora sp. LaBMicrA B282. The sequence goes on along the minus strand of NZ_JBNQTI010000013.1, from coordinate 43,506 downwards.
GCCTGCGCAGCTTCGACCGCGCGATGCCCGAGGAACACAACCGGGTGATGGTCGACCACCTCGCCGACCTGCTCTGCGCCGCCACCGTCGGCAACGTGGCCAACCTGCTGGCCGAGAACATCGATGCCGAGCGGATCGTGCAGACCGGCAACACCGTGGTCGAGGCCGTCCACCGCCACCTGCCCGGACCGGAGAAGCGAACCAAGCTGCTCGCGGACCACGGCGTGGAGAGCGGGCGGTTCGTGCTCGCCACCATCCACCGGCCGGAGAACACCGACGACGACACGGTGTTGGGTACCGTCCTCGGCGAGCTGGCCCGCATCGCCGACGCCGGCCGGCCCGTCCTGTTCCCCATGCACCCGCGCTGTCGCGCCGCGGCCCAGCGCGCCGGCCACGCCGAGCTGCTGGCCCGCCTGCTGGTCACCGACCCCGTCGGCTACGGCGACTTCCTCGCCCTGGCCGCCGAATCCGCCCTCATCGTCTCCGACTCCGGCGGCGTCCAGGAAGAAGTCACCGTCCTGGCGCGCCCGCTGGTCGTGGTGCGCCGCTCCACCGAGCGCCCCGAAGCCCTGGCCCACTTCGCCACCCTGGTCGAACCGGGGCCGGAGATCGGCCACACCGCCCGCGCCCTGCTTGCCGACGTCGAGACGGTGCGCACCCAACTGGCCGGCAGGCCCTCGCCGTTCGGCACCGACCAGGCCGGCGCGCTGATCGCCGCCGCCACCCGCGCGATGCTCACCGACCGCGCCTGACACCGCAGTCCCGCACCGGGTGCCCGCAGCGGCATCCCCGACCCCACCGAGGTCCTTCCCATGTACCCACCCATCCCCCCGCTCCCGGACACCGGCTTCAACGGCTTCCTGATCGGCACCATCGCAGCCGCCACGATCCTCGCCGGCCTGATGGTCCTGCGTGTCATCCGCCTGCGCCGCGCCTCCCGCAACCAGGGTGACTGACCCCGCCCCGGGCGGCCCTCGCCCGGTCCACCGGACCACCTGGCACCGCGGTTCCGCACGACGGGTCACCGCCGGCCCCACCCACCTGATCGAGGAGTACCCACCGTGTGGTTCTTGGGCGTGTCCGCCGTGCTCGCCACCGTGCTCGGGGCGGCCCTCGCCGCCGGTTGCCTGGACCTGCGCCGCGGCCTGGACGCACTGACCGCCTGGGCGGTGCTCTGCGCCGCCCAGGCGGCGGCGGTCACCCTGATCGTGGGCGGGGCCCTGGCTTCGTTGCGGCCCGTGCCGGTGGCGGCCGGCTCACTGCTGGTGGCCGCCGGCGAGGCAGTCTGGGCCGGCACCCGGGGACGCGACGCCTGCCGACGCTCCCGACGGGCCGTGGGACGCGCGCTCCACCCGGTGCTGCGCGCCTGGCGGCACCCGGCGGTGGTACTCCTCGGCTTGCTCGTCGCCGCCCAGTACGCGTGGCGCGCGGCCTGTGCGGACTTCATGGCGAAGGTGGACTACGACTCGCTGGCCTACCACTGGCTCGGCCCCGACGCGTGGGTGCAGGCCGGACGGATCATCGGCAGCCCGCAGAACGTCTTCGCCGACACCTACCCCGACGACCAAGGGCTGCTGTCCTGCTGGAGCGGCCTGTTCCTGGGCACCATGCGCTACACCTGGCTGTCCCACCTGCCCTTCTTCGCCATGGGAGCGATCGCGGTCGCCGCGGTCGCCCGACACTTGGGTGCCGGCCGGCACTGGGCCACCGTCGCCGCACTGCTCTGGCTCGCCACCCCGGTCACCTACCTGCAGGCCGCCACCGGGATGGTGGACGTGGCCTGCGCGGCCACCGCGCTGGCCGCCTTCCAGTTCGCGCTCTCGATGCCGCAGGTGGCCGGGCGCGAGGAGACGGCGTTCCGGCAGATCCCCGCGCACGTGGCGGCCTGCGGCCTGGCCTGCGGCCTGGCGGTCGGCGTCAAGAGCTCCAACGTGATCACCGTTCTCTTCGCCGCACTGCTTCTCGTGATCGGCTACTTCCAGATCGTGCGCGACCAGCGCGGCCGACTGACCAGCACGCAACTGGCCGCGGCCGAGAGGCGGTCCCGACGACTGATCGCCGTCTGCTACCTGGTCCCGGTCCTCGGCCTGGGCGCCTACTGGTACGTCCACACCGCCCTGGTCTACGGCAGCCCGTTCTACCCCGTCAGCATGTTCGGCCTGCCGGGGCGCGGCACCATGGAGGCGGTGCTGGGCAACGACCGGATGATGCCGGCCATCCTGCGCGACGTGCCGGGTGGACCCCTCGGGCGGGCCCTGTGGTCCTGGTGGGCCGACCTGTCCCGCCAGACCTACCGGGACTACGGCTACTCACCCTCCACCGGCGGGTTCGGCCTGCTCTTCCTGACCCTGCTGGTGCCCGCGGCCATCACCGGCTTCCTCTCCCTCGGCGCTCGACGGCACCGGGAGCGGGCCCGGTGGGTCCAGGCGACCGTCCTGGCCGGCTTCTGCCTGCTGTGGATCACCGAGAGCCCGGCCTCATGGCGCCTGCGCGAGCACATCGTGCTGCCCGGCCTGGCGGCCGCCTTCGCCGCGGCGGCCCTCACCCGGCTGGCCCGGCGCCTGCCCACGCCCATGCTGCTCGCCACCTCCGTCGTCACCGCCGCAGTGGCCGTGATGATGTGGTGGACCACCAACCCGACCTATTACCAGGTCCAGCAGGGCGGCCGGATCCAGACGGTCGACTTCGCCCAGGCCGTCCAGCTGATCCGCTCCGGGCAGGGACGCGGCCCCGACGTCCTGCCGAACAACGAGTTCACCGCCCTCGACCGGCTTCCGCACGGCTCGACCGTGGCCTGGGCCTGGAGCGGCGGTGCGATGGACTACGCCCACGACCTGATCGGCGACCGACTCCAGCGCCACCTGATCGTGCTCGACCGGCCCCAGGACGCCCGGAGCCTGCGCGCCCAACTGGAGGGCGGCAACGCGCAGTACGTGATCCTGGGCGGCCCCGGTGCCCAACTCCCGCTGCTCGCCTCCGTCCGAGCCGACCACCGGCACTTCACCCCGATCGCCGAGGTGCTGGGCGGGCGCACGCTCTACCAGGTCCGGGCCTGAATCGGCACAAGTCGCCGTGGAGGAATACAGGTTGCCGAACCTCCGCAGTGAGTCCCGGCCACCTCGTCGAGGCACGGAAGCCACCCGTCTCCCCGCCCTTCTCCTCCGCCGGGCCTTCCTGCTGCTCGTCCAGGGCATCACCCTGCGGCGAGCGCCAACCGGACGCCCGTGTGCCCGGCCCGGCGGCGGTGCTCCTGGGCTGTTCGAGGGATTGTCCGAGTTGCGCGTGCACATCTGTCGCGTCTCGGGCATCCGGCTGTGCTGTGCTGCTGTGAGGACTCGCCCCGAGGCCGCCCGTTCCGGCACGCCGTTGTCGCTCTGCCGCCCGGCCTCGTTTCCCGTCCGCGAGTCAGCACGAGCCGTACCTCCCCCTGCCCGAGCCGTTCCGGACTCCGGACGACGGTGGCCCGCCTGTCGACCCACAGGCGCGGCTGCAGGCCGGGGGCGGTGCACAGCCACCCGTTCTCCCGGATTGGATCAACGATGACAGCACACCGCAGAAGCCGGACGTTCCTGGCCGCGACCGGCGCACTGCTGGTCGCCGGGGCCCTGACGGCCGCTCCCGCCCTGGCGGCGGCCGGCGCCACCCCCCTCACCCACCTCGCAGCCCAGCCCGCGGCAGCCGGCGACGAGCACCCGGCCGAGAAGCGTGCGCAGATCGGCGCCGGAACGGTGACGGTCACCACGCCGAGCATCACCCAGGGCACCAGCCCGCTGGTGGTCAACTACACCGCCAACCCGTCCGGCAACTACTGGATCGGCATCGTCCCGCGGGGCCAGGCGCCGACGCCGAGCAACTACATCGGCGGCAACGCCTGGCAGAACGCGCCCTCGACCAGCGGATCGGTGAACCTGGACACCAGCGGGCTGGCGATCGGCTCCTACGACGTCTGGCTGCTCGCCCGGTCGACGACCAACGGCGCCTACGACACCGTGGCCGGCCCCGCCCCCCTGGACGTGACGGCCCAGACCGGCACCGTGAGCCTGCCCGTGATGAGCGTCGGGCAGGGAACGGCCTCGCTCGCGGTCCAGTACACCGCCAACCCGGCCACCAACAACTGGGTCTCGATCACCCAGCCCGGCAAGGACCCGGGCAGCGCCTACTCGACCTGGGCCGAGGCCCCGCTGGCCAACGGCACCTCCAACGTGAACATCAGCTCGTTGCAGCCGGGAACCTACAACGTCTACCTGATGTCGAGGAAGACCACCAACGGCGTCTACAACCAGCTGGCCGGACCGGTGCAGCTGATCGTGGCGCAGGCCGGCACGATCAGCACCCCCCAGCAGACCATCCTCCAGGGCACCGCCTCCATCCCCGTCACCTACACCACCAACCCGCCCTCCAACGCCAGCAACAACTGGATCGGGGTCTTCCCGGACGGCGTCACCCCGTCGGCCGGCAACTACCAGCCGGGCTGGCAGACCGCTTCGGGCCCCAGCGGCACCGTCAACCTGGGCACCAGCACCCTCACTCCCGGCGTCTACCGCATCTGGTACATGAGCAACAACGGCTACACCGCCATGGCCCCGGACCTCGTCCTGAACGTCGTCACCAGCAGCATCAACACCGTCCCCGTCGCCAACCCGGCCGTTGCCGGCGCCACCATGGCCACCGGCGTGCTCGGCGTGTACCTGCTGCGCCGCCGCACCCGCCGCACCCCCACCGTCTGACACCGCGAGGCCCGGCTCTCCGAACCCGAGGAGAGCCGGGCCGCAGGTTGCCGCACCGGAGAAATGGACATCCGCGCCGTGCACATGAAGCGTTCCCTGCTCACCCTGCTCCTCTGTGCAGGCGCCGCGGCCGTCGGTGCCGCGCCCGCGCAGGCCATGGCCTCGACCAGCTCGACGGGCTCCTTCCCGTTCCAGGTGTGGGACGCCGCCAACTACCCCCGGGCGATCGTCCCGATCACCATCGGCGGCAGCACACTGAACGTGCTGCTGGACACCGGCTCCACCGGACTGCGCGTGGTGGCGGACAAGGTGCCCGCCGGCGCCGCGAGTTCGCCCGGCATCACCGCACCCCCCTACGGGTTCGGCAGCGGCGTGCAGCTCACCGGCACGATCAACACCGCGACCGTCCAGATCGGCGACTACTCCACCGGCGCCATCCCCGTCGAACTGGTCACCGGCACGAGCTGCTCCGCCGCCAAACCGAACTGCGAGGCGGCCAACGGCGCCAAACCCCAGGAGTTCGGCGGGCAGTTCGACGGGATCATGGGCGTGGCCATGTCCGGTGCCACCGACATGGTCAACCCCCTGTGGAACCTCCAGGACGCCGGCAGCAACCTCGTGGGCCGCCAGTTCGCCGTGCACTACGACCCCACCCAGCCCACCGGCAGCGTCCTGCTGAACGTGCCCGCCGACGGCTACACGACCGTGCAACTGCCGAGCCAGAACTCGACCGCGACCCCGCCGACCTGGAACCCGCGGGCGATCCAGGCGTGCATCGCCACCCAAGGCGTCCCCGCCGGCGGATCCTGCGGGGACACCCTCTTCGACACCGGCACCCCCACCTTCGACTTCCAGGTGCCCGGCGCCACCCAGACCACCGTGCCGGCGGGCCAGCCGCTCACCCTGAGCGTGCCGGCAGCAGGCTGGTCGCGCACCTACACCGTGACCAGCGGAGGCAGGGCCGAACTCGCCAACGCCGCACCTTCCACGGGCAACCCCTCGCTGGCAGGCCTGCCTGCGTTCGCCGGCACCGACATCCGCTTCGACCTCGCCAACGGAACCATCGGCTTCCCCAACGCCGACGTCACCGCCGCCCCGGTGGCCAACGCCCCGTTCGCCGCCGCCACTACGGCCACCCTCCTGGCCGGCCGCTTCGCCCTGCGCCGCCGCTCGCGCCGCGCACCGGCCCGGTAGGTCCGATCGCAGGGGTGACCGCTGCCCGGTCTCCGCCGACCTCGGACGTGATCGGATCCGACGTTTCGCCAGGGTCGCGCCACCGGCGCGCCAGGTGCGCGCCACGGTCGTTGCGCGCCTGCTGACAACTCGTCGCACCGGCAAGGCGAAGGGCGCCGTGACGTACCACCGGTCCCTGCGGCCCCTGGAGGTCGGCGTCGGGTTCCACGAACGTCACACCGGCCCGTCGAGGACGGCACGGCCCCAGAAGTCGGCGGTGACCGTTCGTCGGCTGACGAATGTGGTTGCTGGACGGCAGACCGACGCGGGGGGTACATCTCTTGGCGCCTCTACTGGCTGCTGACGAGCGGGTACGCCATGACCCTCATCCAGCCGGAGAGCCACGGATTTCCTCCGTCGCTCCGTGGCCTCCGCCATCTCGAATCCTCTGCTCTCGAAGCTCTTGCCGCCCAGGTGCGGCGCTTCCTGATCGACGCCGTGTGTGCCACCGGCGGTCACCTCGGTCCCAACCTCGGCGTCGTCGAGCTGACGATCGCCCTGCACCGGGTCTTCGAGTCCCCCCGGGACGCGTTGATCTTCGACACCGGGCACCAGATCTACGTCCACAAGATCCTGACCGGCCGCGCCGGCGCCTTCACCGGCCTGCGCCAGGCCGGCGGCCTGTCCGGCTACGGCTCGCGCGCCGAGTCGGAACACGACATCGTGGAGAACTCCCACGCCTCAACCGCCCTGGCCTACGCCGACGGCCTCGCCAAGGCCCGCCGGCTGGCGGGGAACGCGGACTTCGTGGTCGCCGTCGTCGGTGACGGCGCCCTGACCGGCGGCATGGCGTGGGAGGCGCTGCAGAACCTCGGCGCCGGCGGCCTGCCCGTGGTCGTGGTGCTGAACGACAACGGCCGCTCCTACGCCCCCACCGGCGGCTCGCTGGGCGAGCACCTGGCCCAGATCCGCAGCCACCGGGTCTCCCGGGTGCACAACGTGTTCACCGACCTCGGCTTCAAGTACCACGGCCCGGTCAACGGGCACAGCATCGACCAGGTGGAGCGGGAGCTGCGCCGCGCGCGCACCCACCGGGCGCCCGTGGTCGTGCACGTGGTCACCGAGAAGGGCCGTGGTTACACCCCGGCCGAGCAGGACGACGCCGACCGCCTGCACGCGGTCGGCGTCGTGGACCCGGTCACCGGCCGTCCCGCCAAGGCCGGTGGCCGGTCGTGGACCTCGGTGTTCGGCCACGTCCTGGCGGACCTGGCCGACGTCGACGAGCGCCTGGTCGCCGTCACCGCCTCCATGCTGCAGCCAACCGGGCTGGGCCCGATGGCCGAGCGGTGGCCGCAGCGGGTCTTCGACGTGGGGATCTGCGAGCAGCACGCCGTGGCGCACGCGGCCGGCCTGGCCCTGGGGGGCCTGCACCCGGTGGTGGCGATCTACGCCACCTTCCTGAACCGCGCGTTCGACCAGGTGCTGATGGACGTCGCCCTCCACCGGGCCGCGGTGACGTTCGTGCTGGACCGGGCCGGCATCACCGGCCCCGACGGCGCCTCCCACCACGGCATGTGGGACCTGGCGGCGCTGCGTCTCGTCCCCGGGATGCGCATCGCCGCACCCCGCGACGAGGTGACGCTGCGCGCCCTGCTCACCGAGGCCGTCCAGCAGGACGGGCCCACGGTGGTGCGCTACCCGAAGGCCGAGGTCGGCGCCAGCCTGGTGCCGATGTCGCGGATGGACGGCGTGGACGTGCTGCGCCGCACCCGTTCGGGGGCGCTCGATGTGCTGCTGCTTCCGGTCGGGCCTCTGGCCGTCGATGCCCTGAGTGCGGCGGAGCGGCTGGAAGCAGCAGGCCTGGGGGTGACGGTCGCCGACCCTGGATGGGTGTGGCCGGTGAACCGTTTCCTTCCGGGTCTGGCGGCTCGTCACCGCCTGGTGGTGACGGTCGAGGACGGGGTCCGTGAGGGCGGGATCGGCCAGGGAGTCGCCCAGGCCCTGGCCGATGCGGGCGTGCGGGTGCCGGTGACGGTGCTCGGGCTGCCCACCCGGTTCGTTCCCCACGGTCCCCGTGCCGACCTGCTGGCCGCCCACGGCCTGTCGGCGGAAGGCATCGCCGAAGCCGCCACCGAAAGCCTTCAGGTGGCCGTGAAGGAGGGATCGCCGTGACCGTCCGGCTGCCGGATCCCCAGATGCCGGCCAAGGCCCCCTGGCCGCGGCGCTCGACGCGCCGCATCCAGGTCGGCCGGGTGCCGGTCGGCGGGGGCGCGCCGATCCCGGTGCAGACCATGACCACCACCCTCACCGCGGACGTGGACGCCACCCTGCAGCAGATCGCCGAGGTCACGGCGGCCGGCTGCGACATCATCCGGGTCGCGGTGCCCTCCCAGGACGACGCGGAGGCGCTGCCGGCGATCTGCGCCCGCTCCCCGCTGCCGGTCGTCGCCGACATCCACTTCCAGCCGCGCTACGTGTTCGCGGCCATCGAGGCCGGGTGCGCGGCGGTGCGGGTCAACCCCGGCAATATCAAGAAGTTCGACGACCAGGTCGCGGCCATCGCCCGGGCCGCCGGCCAGGCCGGCGTGCCGATCCGGGTCGGGGTCAACGCCGGGAGCCTGGACCCGCGGATGGCCGACCTCTACGAGGCCGACCGGGCCGAAGCCCTGGTCTCCTCCGCGCTCCACGAGGCGGAGCTGTTCGCCGAGCACGGCTTCACCGACCTGAAGATCGCCGTCAAGCACCACGACCCGCAGACCGTGATCGCCGCGAACCGGCTGCTGGCCGAGCGCTGCGACTACCCGATCCACCTCGGCGTCACCGAAGCCGGCCCCGACATGCAGGGCGCCATCAAGTCCGCCGCCGCGTTCGCGGTGCTCCTCACCGAGGGCATCGGCGACACCATCCGCGTCTCGCTCTCGGGCCCGCCGGTGGAGCAGGTGCGTGCCGGACAGCAGATCCTCGCCTCCCTCGGGCTGCGCCCCAGGAAGCTGGAGATCGTCTCCTGCCCCGGCTGCGGCAGGTTGCAGGTGGACATCCACCAGCTGGCCGCCCGTGCGCAGGCCGCCTTCGACGGCTTCCCCCACCCGCTGCGGGTGGCGGTGATGGGCTGCGTGGTCAACGGCCCCGGCGAGTCCCGCGAAGCCGACATCGGGGTGTCCTGCGGCAACGGCAAGGGCCAGATCTTCGTGCGCGGCGAGGTGGTGCGCACGGTGCCCGAAGCCAAGATCATCGACGCCCTCCTCGAAGAGGCCCTGCGCCTGACCGAGACCACGGACAGCCCCGACAGCACCGAACTCACCGACAGCCCCGAAGCCGCCGACCGGCCCGACACCGCCGAAGGCCGCGAGCGGTGAGCCGACGCCGCGTCAAGAACCGTCCCGAGAGCCAACGACCGACCCCAGGAGCAGCTGTGAGCACCGAGACCCCCGCCGCGCCCGTCGAACCCGACCCCGAGCACGCCCCCGCCCCCCAGCCGGGCGGAGCGCGGCACTCCCTCTCGACCGAGGCCGCCCGCCAGCTGGCCACCACCACCAAGACCCCGCCGCAGATGCAGGGCATCACCTCCCGGTGGCTGCTGCGCCGCCTGGACTGGGTGGACGTGAAGGGCGGCACCTACCGGGTCAACCGCCGCCGCACTCTCACCCCCGGCCGCGGCCGTGTCCAGTTCGTCCAGAACAGCGCCGACGACGTCAGGATCATCCCCGAGACCATGCGGGCCTTCCCCACTATGGCCGACTTCGAGGACACCGCGGTCCTCGCGGATCTGGCCGCCCTCTTCACCGCCCGGCACGTCCAGCGGGGGACCGTGATCGTGACGCAGGGCCAGCCGGTCGAGGAGGCCTACATCATCGCCCACGGCCGGCTGGGGCAGTACGCGGTCGGCCGGTACGGCGACACCGGATCCCTCGGGGTCCTCGCCGACGGGGACCAGCTCGGTGACGAGGCCGTGGGCCAGGCCGCACCGCTGTGGTCCAAGACGGTGAAGGCCGAGACGGACGCGGTCGTGATGGTCGCCTCCTGGGCCGCGGTCAACGGCCTGCTCGCCACCCACCCGCACCTGGCCCGGCACCTGGAGCGCTACATGGCCTCCCTGAGCCAGAAGGCCGACCGCGGCGGCGAGGCGGCCATCGAGGTCGCCGCCGGGCACAGCGGTGAGCCGGACATCCCCGGCACCTTCGTGGACTACGACGCCTCGCCGCGCGAGTACGAGTTGTCCGTCACCCAGACCGTGCTCCAGGTCCACTCCCGGGTGCAGGACCTGTTCAACGACCCCTTCAACCAGACCGAGCAGCAGATCCGCCTCACCGTCGAGGCGATCCGCGAGCGGCAGGAGTGGGAGATGCTGAACAACCGGGACTTCGGGCTGCTCCACAACTGCGCGTACGAGCAGCGGATCAACACCGCGGCCGGCGCCCCGACCCCCGACGACATGGACAACCTGCTGACGATGCGCCGGAAGACGAAGTTCTTCCTCGCCCACCCCAAGGCGATCGCCGCGTTCTTCGCCCAGTGCAACCAGCGCGGACTGATGCCCGCGATGACCGACATCGACGGGAGCCAGGTCCCGGCCTGGCGCGGGGTGCCGCTCTTCCCGTGCGGCAAGATCCCCGTCTCCGCCGAGCACACCACCACGATCATGGCGATCCGCACCGGGGAGAGCGACCAGGGCGTGGTCGGCCTGCACCAGACCGGCATCCCGGACGAGCTTGAGCCCTCGCTGAACCTGAAGTTCATGAGCATCGACCACAAGGCGATCGTCTCCTACCTGATGACCGCCTACTACTCGGCGGCGATCCTGGTGCCGGACGCGATCGGCCTGTTGGAGAACGTGCAGATCGGCCACTCGACATGAGCCCCCCGCGCCCGGGGGAGCCCGACCCCACCGACCCCGGCCACCTGGCCGCGCTGTTCCGCAGGGCCGGCCGGGTGCCCGCCCCCGCCACCCGGACCAGGGACACCCGCCGCGACCAGCCGCTCGAAGCCCCGCACCAACACGTCCGGGACTCCGCACCACGCACGCCCGCCGCGCCCGGCGGAGGCGACCCGGGGTACCGGATCCGGACCGGCCCCAGCGGACCCGGCACCGGCTTCACCCGCCCCCACCACGGCCACTCGGGCATGGTCGGCGAACAGCCCGTGCACCCGATCCCGGGCCTCTACTGGCACCCCGTCAAGGAGCCGGACCCCGCCCTGGTCGCCGAGCTCGACCGCCGCATCGGGCACTGGGCGGTCCACGAGGTCGACCTCTACCCACCCGAGTGGGAGGAGCAGTTCGTCGCCTTCGACTTCGGCCGCTACGTCGCCCTCACCTCGCCGCACGCGGCCGGCCTGGACCACCTGGAGGCGGCGGCCCGCCTGCTGGTCGCCGAGAACGCGGTGGACGACTGCTACTGCGAGGACCACGGCGGTTCCGCCCACGGCCTCGGCGCCCGGCTGCTGATGGCCCACTCCGCGCTGGAGCACCCGTACTCGGTCGAGCCCTACGAGAGCGAGTGGCTGCGCCACCTCGACTCCGAGGCGCCCTGCCGCGCCTACCGCTCGGCGATGGACTTCTTCGACGGCCTCGCCCCCGACCAGATCCGCGACCGCGAGATCCACGACCTGGCCCGCCTGCACCTGGGCTACCTGGCCGAAGCCGCCTGGGAGACCGAGCAGCGGGTGCCGACCGTCGGCGAGTACCTGATGGTCCGACAGTACAACAGCTTCCGCCCCTGCCTGACCATCGTGGACGTGATCGACGGCTTCGCCCTCCCGGCCGACCTGCACGACCACCCGGCCGTGCAGCAGGTGCTGGCGCTGGGCTCGTTGGCCACCACCCTGGCCAACGACCTGTACTCCTACACCAAGGAGCTGCGGGCCAAGCGTCCCCACGTCAACCTCCCCACCGTCCTGCAACGGCACGAGGGCCTTGAGCCGCGCGAGGCGTTCCGGAAGGCCATCGGCATCCACAACACCGCGCAACACCGCTTCGAAGCCGCAGCGGCCGCCGCCAAGACCCGCCTGCCCGACCCGACCACCGCCGCCTACCTCGACTCCGTCGCCGACTGGATCGACGGAAACCACTGGTGGCACGCCACCAACACCCGCCGCTACACCCTCCCCGACTTCGGGGACCCGAGCTGAAGGACACCGCAGTGAGCATCACCGAGAACACCGGCCCGGCCACCGCCTACCAGGGCGACATCGCCCGCTACTGGAACGAGGAGGAGCGCCCGGTCAACCTGCGCCTGGGCGAGGTCGACGGCCTCTTCCACCACCACTACGGCATCGGCTCGGCCGACTTCACCGTCCTGGCCGGCGACGACGCGGGCCGCGAGCAGCGCATCATCAACGAACTGCACCGCCTGGAGACCGCCCAGGCCGACCTCCTGCTGGACCACCTCGGCGACCTCACCGAGCAGGACGCCATCCTCGACGCCGGCTGCGGCCGCGGCGGCACCAGCCTGATGGCCCACCAGCGGTTCGGCTGCGGCGTCACCGGCGTCTCCCTCTCCACCAAGCAGGTCGCCTTCGCCAACCAGCGCGCCGCCGACCTCGACGTCCACCACCGCGTCCGCTACCACGTGCGGAACATGCTCGACACCGGGCTGGACACCGGCTCCCTCGCCGCCTCCTGGAACAACGAGTCCAGCATGTACGTCGACCTGAACGACCTGTTCGCCGAGCACGCCCGCGTGCTGCGCCACGGCGGCCGGTACGTCGTCATCACCGGCTGCTACAACGAGGTCTACGGCCAGCCCTCCAAGGCCGTGTCCCTCATCAACGCCGAGTACGAGTGCAACTGCCACGGCCGCCGCGAGTACTTCCAGGCGATGGCCAACAACCGGCTCGTCCCCGCCTACGTCGAGGACCTCACCCCCCTCGCCATCCCGTACTGGGAGCTGCGTTCCGTGGCCGGCGTGGCCACCGGCATCGAGGAGGCCTTCCTCAACGGCTACAAGGACGGCAGCTTCCAGTACCTGCTGATCGCCGCCGACCGGGTCTGAGCAGACGCCCGGGCGAACACCCTCCGACCGGGGCCGACCATGGTCCAGGCCAAACGCCCCGCCCCTGATCGGACCCGACCCGTCCAGTGGCTGACCTGCGGCTGGTGCAGGATCAGATGGAACCGGCCCCAGCGGAACGGGCCGGCGCCGAGGTGGTGCTCAGCCGCCTGCAAGCAGGCGGCCTGGCGTGAACGCGTGGGGCCCGAGGTCCTCACCGAGCGCCGTCGGCAGGCCGAAGCCGCCCGTCTCCACCACGCCTTGGTACAGCGGTACCGGCTGCTGTACCAGGCCATCGACCCGACCCACCCGCTTTCCCTGGCCACCGCCCTGGCGCTGCTGCCGGAACTCGCCGGCGCTGAAGCCGGTGGCCGGGGGAGTGCGAACGAGCTCTACGAGACGGCCGCCGCAACCTGGCATCCGGACCTGCCGGGCGGCGACGGCCAGGTCTTCGAACTCCTCCGCGAGGCCTACCGGGTCGTCACCTGCGCGCCGCACGAACCCGGGTAGGCCACCACGACCGCCGGCCCCGAACACCCCGTCAGCAGACCCGCACGAACCACGCCGGGACGCCGCCCGCAGCGTCTTCGGCAGCCGACCCGGTATCGACCCCGCCCAGAAGGGATGACCCGCCGTGCCGCGACCCTTCGCGTCCAGGCCCGACAGCGTGCCGGGCCTGGACCTGGACTCCTTCAAGCATCAGATCGCCGACATCATCACGGAGTTCTTCACCACCAAGACCGGCCCCGTCCTCGACGTCCTCATGGGCGCCGTCGCCGGTGGCAAGCTGTTCCGCCCGGTCCTGTGCGTGGTCGGCTGGCACGCCGCCTGGGGGCCCCGCTCCGACGAAGCCGCGCTGCGCCTGGGCGCCTCCCTGGAACTCTTCCACGCCTACCTGCTCATCCACGACGACGTCTTCGACAACGCCGACACCCGTCGTGGCCGCCCCGCCCTGCACCGGCACCTGGAGAGCCGTCACCCGGGCGCCGGCACCGCGCTGGCCATCGCCGCCGGCGACGTGCTCGCCTGCTGGCACCAGGAACTGGTCAGCACCGCCCCGCTCTCCCCGGGCCAGAACTTCCGCGTCGGCCCCGCACTGGACCGCATGCGCCGCGAGGTCGTCCAGGGCCAGTACCGCGAACTCCTGCTCACCCAGCAGGGCCCCGCCGAGGACCTCTCCCAGGTGCTGGCCATCGCCCGCGCGAAGTCCGGCAACTACTCCGTCACCTGGCCCCTGGTGATCGGTGCCACCGCCGCCACCACCGACTCCGCACCCGCCAACGCGCTGCGCCACTTCGGCACCCCGCTGGGCGAGGCGTTCCAGCTGCGCGACGACCTGCTCGGCGTCTTCGGCGACCAGGCCGTCACCGGCAAGCCGGTCGGCGACGACCTGCGCGAGGGCAAGCCCACCGCACTGCTCGCTCTGGCCTGGCGCCAGGCCGACAGCGTCCAGCGCCGTACCCTGCGCGCGCACGTCGGCCGCTCCGACGCCAGCGAGGCCGAGATCGTCGAGTGCCAGCAGATCATCACCGATCTCGGTGTCCCCGGCCGGGTCGAGGCGATGATCAACGGCCGCTACGAACAGGCCATGGACGCCCTCGACCAGGCCCCCGTCACCGCACCCGCCCGAACCACCCTGCGGCACCTGGCCGCCCAACTCGCCTACCGGGACACCTGATGACCGAAGCAAAAAGGGTTCTGCTCGCCGCCCCGCGCGGCTGGTGCGCCGGCGTCGACCGCGCGGTGCGCACCGTCGAACGCGCCCTCGACCAGAGCGACGAGACGGTCTACGTCCGCCACGAGATCGTCCACAACCGCCACGTCGTCTCCGACCTGCACCAGCGCGGGGCACTGTTCGTGGAGAGCACCGACGAGGTCCCCGAGGGGGCCACCGTGGTGCTCTCCGCCCACGGCGTGGCCCCCTCCGTCAAGCGCGAAGCCGCGGTTCGCGGCCTGCACGTGATCGACGCGACCTGCCCGCTGGTCGAGAAGGTCCACCGCGAAGCGCGCCGGTTCGCCGCCGCCGGCTACCGCATCCTGCTGATCGGCCACGCCGGACACGAGGAGGTCACCGGCACCCTCGGCTACGCACCCGGCCGCATCCACCTCGTCGAGAGCCCCGAACACGCGGCCACCATCGAGATCCCCGGCTCCCGCAGCCGCAAGCTGGTCTGGCTCTCCCAGACGACCCTCTCCGTCGACGAGGTGATGCGCACCGTCGCCGTCCTGCGCCGCCGGTTCCGCCGCCTCGAAGACCCGCCGAGCGACGACATCTGCTACGCCACCCAGAACCGGCAACACGCCGTGCGCGAACTGGTCGCCCACGGCGCCCAGCTGGTCCTGGTCGTCGGCTCCGCGAACTCCTCCAACTCCCAGCGGATGGTGGACGTCGCCGAGGAGGCCGGCGCCCGGGCCGCCCTCATCGACGACGCCTCCCAGGCCGACCCCGGCTGGCTGCAGGGGCTCGACATCGTCGGCGTCTCCTCCGGCGCCTCCGCTCCCGAGCACCTGGTGACCGGCCTGCTGGAATGGCTGGCCGGCCACGGCTACACCACCGTCGAGGAGGTGGTGACCGGCACTGAGGGCCAGCGCTTCGCCCTGCCCAGGAACGTCTGACCGAAGGCGACTGTCGAAAGCAGTGGGATGACCGCACTGCAGAGGAGAGCGGAATGGACCCGTACGCCCGCCTCAGAACCCCTCCACCTCCGAGTGAAGAGAATCCCGAGCGCGCCCGGCGAGTCGAAGCGGCGCTGGAGAAGTGGGCCTTGGAGATCGGAATCGCCGATTACCTGGGTGAGATCAACCTCAGCGGCTTCGGCCGCATGATGTGCCTGGCCAATCCGCGTGCGGTGAGCGACGCCCACCTGCTCGTGCTGGCCAAGTGCTTCGTCGCCGAGTACATCACCGACGACACCTGCGAGGACAACGAGCACGGTGTCGTCCCGGCGCAGCTGTACCCGCAGCTGATGATGGGGACCTTCACCATCGAACCGACCGTGCCGCTCGCCGGCTACGCGAAGGAGTGGGACGCGCGCACCGGGTCGAGCACCCTGTGCCAGGCCTGGCGCGGCGCCATCGCCAGCCTCCACGAGGTCGCCACCCCCGCCCAGGCAGGACGCCTCAAGCACGCCCTGGCCACCCTGTTCATCGGCTTCGGGGGCGAGTCCGGGTGGCGGCTGGCGCAGCGGGTTCCCCCGTCCTGGGAGTACCTGATGGAGCGCCAGCTCAACTCGTTCTTCTGCTCCATGATCCTGCCGGACGTGGCCGCCGGCTACGAGCTGTCCCCCCAGCTGTACTACCTGCCGGAGGTGCAGCGGGCGCTGCGCGCGGCCGCGCTCTCCAGCAACCTGATGAACGACGTGTACTCGCTCTGGCGCGACCTGGAGCAGAAGAGCACGGCCTTCAGCCTCCCGCTGCTGCTCGCGTCGGAGCAGGACCTCCCGCTGGAGACCGCGGTGGAGCGGACCATCGACCTGCACAACGAACTCATCGGCTTCTTCCAGGCGGAGAAGACCCGACTGACCGCGGCGTACGGCCCGACGCTGGGGCGCTACCTCGCCGACGTCCTGAACTGGCTGGCGGTCAACCGCCACTGGCACGTGACCAGCGACCGCTACCGGAGGCCGGCATGACCGGCCGGGAACGCGCCCTGGTGGTGGGCGCCGGCTACGCCGGGCTGCTGGCCGCGCACGTCCTGGCCACCCGCTTCCGCGAAGTCGTCCTGCTCGACCGCGACGAGATCCCGGACAGCGACCAGCCGCGCAAGGGCGTCCCCCAGGGACACCACCCGCACTACCTGCTCGAACGCGGTGCCAACACCCTGGAGAGCCTGCTTCCCGGCCTGCAGCAGGCCGTGACCGCTGACGGGGTGGCCCAGCGCGACTTCGGCACCGCCGCGCAGTTCCTGCTGCCCTCCGGCTGGACCCCGCGGGTCCGCACCGGCATCCGGATCCAGTCCATGACCCGCCCCTACCTGGAGCAGCAGATCCGCCGCCGGGTCCTGGCCCATCCCAACGTGACGCTGCGCTGCGACGTCCCGGTCGACGGGCTGCTGGCCACCCGGGACCCGCACCGCGTCCACGGCGTGCAGGCCGGGGGCGAGCGGGTCACCGCCGACCTCGTGGTCGCCGCCACCGGCCGCAGCAGCAGCCTGACCTCCTGGCTGGCGCGGTCCGGCTGCGGGCCGGTGCCCGAGCGCACCGTGTCGGCCGAGGTCACCTACACCTCCCGCACCTATGCGAGCGCCCCGCCCGGGCTGGAGGCCTGCCTGGCCGTCCTGGTCTACGCGCCGGACCAGCCGCGCGGCGGGGGAGTGCTGGCGGTGGAGAAGGGGCGCAGCACGCTGGCGCTCTTCGGGTACGGTGCCAACCACCCGCCGCTGGACGACGAGGGCTTCCTGGCCTTCGCCAAGACGCTGCCCGATCCCTTCCTGGCCGAGTTCCTCGCCACGGCCCCGCCGACCGTCAACGCTCACCGGTTCATCGACCGGGGCAACCACTGGCGCCTGCTCCACCAGGCCCGTGCCTGGCCGGACGGGCTGGCCGTGCTGGGCGACGCGCACTGCCGGTTCAACCCGATCTACGCGCAGGGGCTGACGGTGGCCGCCCTGCAGGCGCAGGCCCTCGGCCGCTCGCTCGACCGGGGCGAGGACGCCCGCGCCTTCCACCGGCGCTGCGCCCGCATCATCCGCGTGCCGTGGCTGATGTCCTCCAGCTCGGACCTGGCCTGGACACCGCGCCAGGCACCGTGGGGCGCCCGTGCCGCCCACTGGTACAGCGGCCGCCTGGTCGACCGCGTGCCCACCGACCCCGGCCTGTACCGGGTATTCGCCGGCGTCCAGCACATGCGGCGGTCCCCCGCCGCGCTGGTTTCCCCGCCGGTCGTCATCAAGGCGCTGCGGCGCCGGAAGGAGAGCACCACATGAGTGGGACAGGTGACATGCACCCCGGAGCCATCGCCCTGCGCCAGCAGTACCGGGCGATGACCGACGGAGACATGCCGAAGGTCGTGCAGCACTTCGCCGACGACATCTACTACGAGGAGCCGCCCCTGAGGGTCGTCGCGCACTCCCCGGCCGAGATCGCCAAGGGCTACGAGCCGTGGCTCACCTGCGTGCGCTTCGCCTTCCCGGTGCTGGACGCGTTCGGCACCGGCAACCGGGCGGCGCTGCGGTGGGAGATGCGCGGCACGCTCCTGAAGGACATGCCCGGACTGGTGTCCCCGGAGCACGTCGGCACCACGTTCGTCATCCACGGCGTGACCGTGGCCGAGTTCAACGACGAGCAGCGCATCGCGCGCTGCGGCTGCTACTGGGACTTCGGGGCGTTCGCGGCTCAGTTCCAGTAGCGGTCTCCGGTGCGGGAGGCGCGGGTCCGAAGCGCCTCCCTTCCGTCACCGAACCCCGGGCCGCTGCCCGGGTCCGGCGTGCGCTGCGGCCGGTGGGCGCCCTGGACGCCGCGTTTCAGCGCCGTCGGACCCGCGCGACCACGGCCGCACGATGGTCAGCTGATCCGACTTCTTCGGTCGAACGCAGTAACACCAGAGTGGCGTGATCCGAACTCCCCGCCCCGCACGCCAGGATGACCTCCGACCTCGTGCGCAGAACCGGGAAGGGGTTGTCGATGGGACCGCTGCTCCGCCTCACCACGGCCGCGCTGGTCGGCCTGGGCTGCTGCGCCCCGGCATCCGGTGCCGGGGCCACTGCGGCGCCGCGAGCGGCCGTTCCGGCGCTGACCGTCACGCCGCGGGCCTCCGCGGTGGACAGCGGCCAGGCCGCCGTCTTCGACCTGCTCCTCACCACGGACCAGGCCTCGGTCGGGCAGGGCCTGACCGTCACCGGGACGGTGGACACGGACGCGACCACCACCACGAGCGTGACCCCCACCGGCCCGGGCGCGACCGGGTGGACCTGCACCGGCGGCACCACCACCTTCCGCTGCACGACGCCCTCCGCCCCGGCCGCGCCGCAGCTGACCGTCACGGTCGCCACCGTCAAACGCCAGTTCCTCACCCCGCTGACCCTGAACGCCACCGGCACCACCGCCGGCGGCAGCGGCAGCGCGAGCGCCACCGTGACGCTGCGCGGCGCCCCCGGAGGCATGGCCTCGATCGACAACACGGTCACCGGCACCGCGGCCCCCGCCCGCACCACCTGGTCCACGATGACCTTCCCGATCACCGTGAACGCCGCCCCCGACGCCTGGGGCTACTACTTCGCCCGGCAGTGGGACCTCGCAGGCGGCACCAACACCGCCTACATCGGCATCCAGCCGGGCCCGAACCACACCCAGGACCCGCACTTCTCCGTCTTCGGCCCCGGCGCGACTATCGTGGACACCGCCCACTGCCACACCGGCGCCGACGGCGGCGCCGGCGTCAGCTGCGACGTGCTGACACCGCTGGTCCTGGGCCACCGCTACGAGCTGACCGTCACCCGCGCTGGCGACCAGCCCGACCCCGCCTCGGTGATCTGGCGCGGCACCATCCTCGACACCGACGCCGCCCCGGGCCCCGACGGCACCCCGGCCCAGCCGGTGCAGATCGGCGCCTGGCAGCTGCCGGCGAGCGCCGGGGACATCACCGACAACCCCACCGGCTTCGTCGAGTTCTACAGCGGCAAGCTGACCTGCGACCAACTGCCCTACGCCGACGTCACCTTCGGCGCCCCGACCGTCGACGCGGGCGTGCCGGTCACCGTCACCGCCTCCGGCACCTCCTACGGCCACTGCGGCGACCAGGTCGACTACACCAGCACGATCACCGGCGCCGACCAGCGCGTCACGCTCGGCTTCCGGGCCAACCTGAGCACCACCCTGAGCACCGCCACCCCCACCATCACCCAGGGCACCCCCACCGTCCCCGTCCAGTACGCCACCGTCCCGGGCACCGCGAAGTCCACCAACTGGATCGGCGTCTTCCCGGCTGGCGTCACCCCCTCGGCGAGCACCTACCTCCCCGGCGCCTGGCTCGACGCCTCCCAGGACAACGGCACCCTCGACCTGCCCACCGCCACCCTCGCCCCAGGCTCCTACCAGATCTGGTACCTGGCTGCCAACGGCTACGCACCCCTGGCCACCCCCGTCCCCCTCACCGTCACCGCCGCCGACATCAACACCGTGCCGGTGGCCGACCCCGCCGTCGCCGGCCTCACCGGCTTCGCCGCCCTGACCGGCATGACCCTCCTGCGCCGCCGCACCACTGCGTGACCCCACGGCTCGCCCTGCCACCGTCGGCTGACCTTCTCGACTCCGAACTCCCCTTGACCTGGTCAGGTCTGCGAGCACGCCCGCGGCCGCTCGACCGCGGCCGCCTTGGCCCGGCGGCTGTCATGATCAGACGATCGCGGTGACCACGATCTCGATCCGGTAGGAGGCGGGTGCCGGGTGGCACTGCCGGAGCGCCCGTTCGACGTTGTGACGGACGGCGCGGGCGGTGGTGGCGGCCCGGGTGCCCGCGCGGGTGGCGATGGAGATCTCCATGCGCCGTTCCGTGCCGGAGTCGGCGGTGACGCGTACGCCCGGCACGCTGCCGGGGTGCAGTGCGGCGGTGAGCCGGCTGCCGGGGCCGGGGCTCAGGTAGGCGACACCGGGTGTGCCGAGTGCGGCGTCGGCTGCGGTCCGGCCGGCTTGCCGGCGCCGGCGGCGTTCGTCCTCGTGGCTCGGGGGTTGTGCGGTCACTGGTTGCTGCTTCCGTTCGGCTCGCCGGTCGGGGCGATGACGTCGGCGACGGTGACGTCGATGCGTTCGATCGTCACGCCGAGTTCGTCCGTGCCGGCGCGGGCCACGCGCCGGCGCACGGCCCGGGCCGCGTCCTGGGTGGTCCAGTCGGTGGTGATCGCGATGTCCAGGTGCAGTGCGAGCGGGCGGCGGGGGAGGCGGGTGCCGGGCAGGGGCCGTTCGCCGGTGCCGTCCGCGGGGCGAAGGTGGCAGCGGCCGGCCAGGATGCCGGGCAGGGTCTCGGCGGCGTGGCGCAGTACCCGGGCGGCCGCGGACTCGGTGATCCAGTCGTCGTCCTCGGGCCGGCCCAGTGGCAGCAGCGGTCCCGGGCGCAGTTCGGTGCGGACCGTCTCCATGATGCGGTCGGCCAGGGAGGGTGGTGCGGGGGGTTCGGGCTGGGTCAGTGCGGTGCCGATCAGGTCGTGCAGCTGGTCCAGGTCGGCCAGGGCTCTACGGCAGTGGGGGCAGGTGCGGTGGTCGGGTTGCGGTTCGCCGTGTTCCCACAGGTCGGCCAGGTCCGTTCCGCAGGGCAGCGTGTCGGCGTCCGGGGCCCCGGGTGCCTGCGGGTCCGGGTCGGGTGTCATCGCCATGCCTGCATTACCTCCGTCAGAGCGCGTCGTGCACGGTGGATCCTGCCGCGCACGGCGGGTTCCCCGATGCCCACCGCGCTGGCGATGTCCTCGTAGCCCAGTCCGTGGAGTTCGCGCAGCACCCAGCATGCGCGCTGCTCGGGGGTCAGCGTGTGCAGCGCGCGTGCCAGGGCCTCGGAGGAGGCCCTGGACTCCGCCAGGAGGGCCGGGGAGGACTGGTGATCGAGTGCCGC
Source organism: Kitasatospora sp. LaBMicrA B282 (assembly GCF_050325825.1). NCBI lineage: Bacteria > Bacillati > Actinomycetota > Actinomycetes > Kitasatosporales > Streptomycetaceae > Kitasatospora > Kitasatospora sp. LaBMicrA B282. The sequence goes on along the minus strand of NZ_JBNQTI010000013.1, from coordinate 22,082 downwards.
GGGTTCGGGCAGGCCGTCCAGGGGCTGGGTGGGGCGGCGTGCGCGCAGCACGTTGAGGCACCGGTTGGTGACGATCCGGTACATCCAGGTCCCGAACTCGGCGTCGCCGCGGAAGTCCGGAAGTCGGCGCCAGGCGGCGACGAAGGACTCCTGGACGGCGTCCTCGGCCTCGGTGGTGTTGTCGAGCAGCCTGGTCGCCAGCGCGAGGAGCCGGCCGCCGTGGCGGCGGACCAGGATTTCGAACGCGGTGTCGTCGCCGTCAGTGGCCCGGCCGGCGAGCAGGCCGTCGGGCGCCTGCTCCAGCGGATGCGCCGCACGGTGCGGCTCGGGGCCCGCGGGCCCGGGTGTCTCCATGCCGCAGGTTCCCTTCCAGCTCCGGACCGGTGCCCGGCGGCGGTCGGGCCGGGCGGGTGTCCGGCCCCTCACGGGCTGCGTCAGGGCCAACGCCTGCGGCCTGCGATGGACACGGTCCGTGACGGGCTCGTGCCGTCCGGCTCACCCCGACGGCGGCCTGCGGGTCGTGCGGACCCCGGGGACGTCCCAGTGCCTCGGCACGGTCGCCGGGCCGCGCGCGGGAGATATTTTCGGCGGGCGCGTGAGGATCGTCGCTCCGCGGTGTCCAACCAACCGTGGCGGGCCGTCGAGGACCGCCGTACGGACGAGGGAGAAGCCATGACCGTGCTGCCGCGAGCGTGCGGACACCGGCCCGCCGAACCGCACGACGGGCCCGGCGGCGCCGTGGAGGCCGTCGTCACCGCGGGTCGCCTGCGGGTGCGTCCCGTCGGCGACCTGGACCTGGCGGCCGGGCGGGCGCTGGCCGAGGCGTGCGCTGCCGTGCACGCCCGCCTCGCGTTGGTCCGTCGTCCACAGAGGTCATCCATCGGGGGGGATCCCAGGAGGTGTTGTGCATGGACAGGCGTGCCCTGCTCTGTGAGTTCGCCGGCACTCTGATGCTGGTCCTGTTCGCGGTCGGAGCCGCCGTCGTCGCCGGTCCGGCCATCGGCACGGTGGGCATCGCGCTGGCGTTCGGCTGCGTCCTGCTCGCCCTGGCCTATGCGATGGGCCCGATATCCGGCTGCCACGTCAACCCCGCCGTCACCCTCGGCTTCCTGGTGGCGCGCCGGATCGACGGCCGCACCGCCCTGGGGTACTGGGCGGCCCAACTGCTCGGCGGCCTGGCCGGGGCTGCGCTGGTGTTCCTGCTGGCCGCACAGATCCCCGGCCTGCCGACCCACGGGAAACTCGGCAGCAACGGCTGGGGCAGCCGCTCGACCGTGCACACCACCCTCGCCGGCGCGTTCCTCACCGAGGTCCTGCTCACCCTGCTGCTGGTCTACGTCGTCCTCGCGGTCACCCACCGGCTCGCGGCCACCGGCTTCGCCGGCCTGCCGATCGGCCTGGCGCTGACCGCGGTGCACCTCGTCGGCATCCCGCTCACCGGGACCTCCGTCAACCCGGCCCGCAGCCTGGGCCCGGCGCTCTTCGCGGGCGGGGCGGCGCTCTCCCAGGTCTGGCTCTTCCTCCTCGCCCTGATGATCGGCGGCGCGCTGGCAGCCGGCCTCCACCTCCTCACCCACCCCCGACCGGCGACGCACCCCACGTCCACGCAGGCAGCCGCAGGAACGCTCAGCCCACAGGCGTGACACACGAGCGCGGTCGCCCGATCGTCCCGTCCCGCCCCACCGGCGCCGGTGACCGCAAGCAGGAATTCCGGCCCCGATCGTTCGGGCCGGCCCGCCGGGTGTGGCGGGCCGGCCCTGGTGTGCCGGGTTGGGGTTGGGTTACTGCACGGTGATGTGGGCCGGGGCGGACAACGGGGTGTAGCCCTGGTTCGCCAGGAGGTAGATGTCGTAGTTGCCGGGGGCGGCTGCGTTGCCTCGGTCGAGGGTGACGGTTCCGGAGGCGGGGCTGGGGGTGTACTCCCACTGGGTGTAGTTGTTGGACGTCGGGGTGGCGCCGGCGGGGACCATGGCGATCCAGTTGGAACTGGAGGCGGTGGCCGCGGTGGTGGAGAAGGTGACGGTGATCGGGCTGCCCTTGGTCACCGTGGAGGTGGTGGGGGCCACGGTCCCGGCCGGGGTCACGGTGACGTGTGCCGGGGCGGACAGCGGTGTGTAGCCGCCGTTGGCCAGGAGGTAGATGTCCCAGTTGCCGGGGGCGGGCATGGTGCCCCGGTCGAGGGTGACGGTTCCGGAGGCGGCGCTGGGGGTGTACTCCCAGTGGGTGTAGTTGCCGGATGCCGGCGTCGCACCGGCGGGGACCATGACGATCCAGTTGGAGCCGGAGGCGGTGGCCGCGGTGGTGGAGAAGGCGACGGTGAAGTCCGCCCCCTGGACCTGCGAGGTGGTGGTGGGGGTGACGGTGCCGGCTGCGGTCACGGTCAGCGCCGCGGGTCCGGCCAGGGGGTCTGACCGTCCTTGGCCAGCAGGTAGATGTTGTAGTTGCCGGGGCCGGGCAGCCTGTTGGTCGGCAGGTTGACCGTGTTGCCCGCGTCCGTGATGTACGTCGAGCTGGCGGGTGTGGAGCCGGGTTTGGCGTCGACCGGGAAGATGGCGAGCTGGTCGGAGGTGCTGACGTCCGCCGGGGCCACGGTGTACTGGACGGTGGCCGGACTGCCCCACGCCACGCTCTGGGTGACTGCGGTGAGGGTGTCCGTAGGCGTTGGCGCGCCGGTGCCACCACCGGCCGCGGTGATAGTGAAGGGAATCGGGGCGGCCAACGGAACGTAGTTGCTGTTGAGGTACCAGGCGGTGTAAGAGCCCGTCGGGAGAGTATTGGTGGGCACGCTCTGGGAGCCGTTGGTCCCGGAGGCCCAGGCGTAGGTCTGGTAGTTGTGCGAGGAGGGCGGGGTGGTCCCGGCGATGTAGACGGCGACCCAGTTGGAGCTGGAGGCGGTGGCCTGGATGGTGGCGTACTGGACGGGGAGGTTCTGCCCGGCGGTGATCGTGGGCGCGCCGCCCGGGGTGGCGAGGGTCAGGGTGCCGGGTGCCTGCACGGTGACCTTGATCGGGCCCGCCAGGGTGGCGCCGGCACTGTTGAGGTAGTAGGCGTCGTAGGTGTTCGGTGCGAGCGAGGTGGTGGACACGTCGGCCTCGCCGAAGGGCTGGCCGGCCGTGGCCCGGGCCACGGGGTTCGGCCCCGGGCCGGTGCCGCTGAGGTACAGCGCGACCGAGTTGTTGGGATCGGCGTTGATCGACTTGCTGAAGTACTGGAAGGCCAGGTTGTCGCTGCTGGTGACGACCGGGGTGGTGGCGGCCAGGGTGCTGTTCGGCACCGGGTTCGCGATCGGTGCGAAGACGCCGTTGAAGGGCGTGGCGTACTCGTCGTTCGGGGTCATCCAGTCGATCCCGAGGGCCTGCTCGATGGTGCGCGGGACGCTGAAGTGGTCGTAGCGGGTGTTGTCGACCGTGCCGGGCGCGACCGTGTTCTGCGAGCCCATGACCAGGGCGGCCACCTGGTTGGCCTTGCCGTCGTACTCGGTCTCCGTCTCGTCCCAGTTGACGATGATCAGCGACCGCTGCTGCGTCCAGGCCGGGGAGGCCAGGATCGGCTGCAGCGTCGCCTGGAGGTAGTCGTTCTGGGTCTTGAGGCTCTTGTCGTTCCCGTCGCCGGACCCCTCGCCGTCGTCGTCGTCGTTGGCCGCGATCCAGGAGAAGTTCGGGGTGGTCGAGGCGCTCGCGAGGTCGGTGTTCAACTGGTTCTGGTCGACCACGTGCGCGACGCAGCGCGCGTTGTTCTGCACGATGTCGTCGTAGTTCAGGAATGGACCGTCGTCTGGCCAGTACGACCCGTCGCGGTAGAACTTGCAGGGCGTCCCCATGCTCTCCTGGTACTCCTTCCAGGTCTTCCCCTTCGCCTCGACCTTGTCGGCCAGGTTCGTGTTCGGGTCGTGGATCTTGGGGGCGTAGGTGCCCCCGTGCATGAAGCCGTCGCCGCCGGCCATCGCCAGGTAGTTCGGGTCACTGGGGTGCTCGACGGCGTGGTAGTCGGTCAGGAGCGCGCCCTGGTCCATCATGGAGTGCAGGAACGGGGTCAGGGTCCGGGAACTGCCCAGGAGTTCAGCGTAGTCGGTGTTCTCCATCGTGATCACGAACACGTGGTCGTACGCCGGCACCTGGGAGGGCGGGGGCGTGAGCACGGCCGCCGGCAGCGGCGTGTTCAGCGTCAGCGACAGGTTGTCCAGGAAGCCGGTGTAGTTCGACCAGGACGGGTCCAGCAGCGTGACCAGGACCCGGATCGAGCGTGTGCCGGCCGGCACCAGACCGGTGAGGCTCCGCGTCACGAACGACTGGCTCGACGAATCCGCCCCCGACGGGAGGTCCGCCGTGCCCAACTGCGCGCCGCCCTGGTCCTTGAACTGCAGGGCGACGCGGACGTTCCCGTCGTAGGAGGACCAGCCGCCGAGCCACCCGGACAGGGTGAACTGGACCCCGCCGCCGTCGATCGCCGACTGCGCCGCCGCGACGTTCGCGGTCTGCTCCATCAGCACGCTGCCCTCTTTGGTGGGCGTGAAGAACGCCTGACCCGGCGCCGGAGCGGCGGGACGACCGAACCCGGCGTTCCCGTAGCACTGCACCTGCGGATCGCCGGAGTCCACCGTCCAACCCGGTACCGTCGTCGAGGTGCGCGCGTCGGTGGTGCACATCCCCGCCTCGGCGTCCCCGTCGACGATCAGGTTCCCGCTCACCGTCGGCGCGTCCGCCCGCGCCGGCGCCCCCGAGGCCGTCGCCAGCACCACCGCCAGCGTGGCCAGCCCCACCGAGGCGCGCCGCAGCACGCCGCCCGTGCCGCCGCGACCGCGCCCCGAGCGCCTTCGCGGCGCCCGAGCCCTCCGCCATTCCATCACCGCAAGTCCCTTGCCTTTCCCCGAGTCCGTGGCAACTCTGTGTGCGCTCCACATCGACTGATCACAGATTGCGCATGAAAAGTAACAGTACGTAACGCGAGAGAGGTGAGGCTCGCTTTGAAGAGCGGGAGAACGTCGACCCGCGAGACCAGGTTCGGGATGTCATCGGGGCTTCGACGCCCACGGCGAGGTCGCAGCCGACGAGGGCGAGCCGCTGCGCCGGTTGCACGTCGTGCCCGGACACCAGGTCGCGCCGGGCCGGGGCAGAGCCCTCACCCTGAACGGTGGCAACAGCGGCGCCTGCGTCACAGGCGACTTCGGCCCGCCCGCCACCGCGGCGACCCTCACGGGCGGCGCCGGCGGCTCCGGGCAACCGCGAGCATCTTGGTCCTCCGCCTCACCGGTACCGGCACCGGCAGCCACGGCGGTGGCGAGGACCGGGCCCGCCCGGGCCCGTCGGTGGTGAACAACACGGTGCCCGTCCTCGCCCGCCTGCTCCCATCTATCGGGTTCGGCGGCGTAGGCGTGTGAGGAGTGCGGCGGTGGTGGCGAGGCCGGCGGTGGTGGTGCCGGCGATGGCGGGGTCTGCGAGGGGGGCTGCCTGGACCTGGGGGGTGGTGACGTTCAGTGTGGCGTCGGCGGTGTCGCCGGCGGTGTCGGTGAGTCGGCCGGTGCCCGGGGCCAGGGTGGTAGCGGTGGGGGCGTCGGCGTTCACGGTGACCTGTGGCTGGAACCGGAAGAAGGTGTTCTGGGGCCACAGGATGTTGTCGGCACTGCCCGAGGTGTTCACGGCGGTGCAGGAGAGGGTCTGACCGCCGTTGCTGACCGTGCAGTTCTGCAGTGCCAGCGCGTTGGCGATCCAGGTGGTGCCGCCGTCGAGGCTCCCCGTGGAGAGAACCGTGCTCTGTGTCGGGAAGGTGGTGTTGCCGGGGGCCTGGAAGACCATGGTGCCGGTTCCGTTGGGAGGGAGCACGATCACCTCCGGTCCGGTGTTCTCATAGGTCCAGGGGACCGGCGCGGTGGCCCCGGCAGCGATGGCGACCGTCTGCGGCTTGTCCCCGCCGGGCAAGGCAGCGGCCTGGGCAGGGGAAGCGGCCAGAGCCAGAAACGCCGTCGCCGCGGTGAGAGCTGTCACCCGCGCGGCGCGGGTCATGGTGAGCGTGAGCACGGGGCCCCTTCCCGATGGTTCGGACTCGGCGGGTGGGCACGGCGCTGACCTACGGTCACTCCGCTCGTGATCACTCCCCAGTCATGCAAAACAAACAATAAGCACGCTCAAGAGCGCGGGTCCCACATGCCGGACCCGGGTGGCACCGTGTTGTGAGCACCCCTAACCCTTCCGGGCCAAAGAACCTCGACGCGAGGCGGTCGATATGTCCACTCACCCAGGACGCAGCGAGCTCCCCATGTTCCCTCAGGCGGAACACACCGCCGAGACACCGCCACCTTGATACGGGCAGCTGACCTGCGAAAACGCGCTCAGCGGAACGGGCCGAGGAGTTGATCCGCGAGCCATCGAACACAACCGGATCGCGACGGACACCTGCGCGCCGACCGCGGCACCTCGACATCCTCAGCCGCGTTCCCGATTCACGACGTCGGGTCGATACCCCACACCCGCTGGCCCTTCCTCGCTGCGGGTCGACGGACGCGATGACCGCCCGCTCGCCCGGCGTCCGCTGTGTCTCTGGACGGGCGACCTTGCGGTCGGCTTGCGATTCGGCCGAGTCCTCTCCTGCTGGACTTGGGCATGTGAGCACATCGACAGCATCGTGGCTGCGCCGGATTGCGGCAATCATGGCGACTGTCGCCGCCGTGATGATGGCTTTCGACGCCACCACCGCATCTGCGCTGAGCACGCCCACCGACCCGGTGAGCCTGACACTGATCGACACTCCCTTCGGCAAGGCCGTCGCGGACCAGAACGGCAACGCGCTGGACGTGTCGAGGGACGACCCCCCGGCAGCTCCATCTGCCCCCGTTATTGCCAGAGTGTCTGGCCGGCCGCCACGGGCACCGCCGCCGCAGATCCCGCCGTCATCACCGCCACGGTCGGCACGACCATCGATCCGAACGACACCAGCAAGACGCTGGTGACCCTGGACAACCGACCGCTGTACTGCTTCGCGGGCGACGCCAACGCCGGCGACATCAAGGGTCACAACAGGGACGGCTTCTTCTTGGTCGGTGCGGACGGCACGATGCTGCCCGCCGACCCGGTCGTCAATACCGTTCCGCCGGCCGACCCCGCCGTCGCTGGCGGCACTGCCGCTGAGGCCCTGGTCGGCGCCGTCCTGCTGCGCCGTCGGCGCACCCCGCAGACGACCCTGTAACCCTTCCGGATCGGGGATCCGAAGCCCCAGAGGACATACGGCCGCTCCTTGAATGAGGGAGCAACTGAGCTGGGCGCGTCGAGTACCTGTGGGCCCACGTCAAAAGCAGTCCCGCGAACCTCGCCGGCGTTGCCCTCGACCGATTCGAGCCCTCGTCCGCGACCGACTCAAACGCCTCCGGTACCGCCCGACGTCGTCGACGGCTTCCTCGCCCCGTCGGCGCCGGCCGGCCCCACGACCGGAGCACCTGGACCTGTGGGGGCGGGTGTGTGCCGGCTGATGCTGCAGCCGGACGGCAATCTGGTGCTCGTGGCCGACGGTTCGCCGCTGTGGGCGTCGGGGACCGACGGGAGCGGGGTGGTGGAGGCGCGGATGCAGCAGGACGGCAACTTCGTCGTCTACGACTCCTCCGGCAGCGCGAAGTGGTCGACGGGAACCGAGGGCAATGACGGCGCTTACCTTGAGCTGGATGGGGACGGGAACCTGACGGTCCGTACCGGCGACGGCGGCGTGCTGTGGGAGTCCGGTACCCGCGTGGTCACCGTCACCGCCTCGGGTACCGGCGCCGTGGCGGCGCCCGCCGGCGTCCCGCAGGGGCAGGCCTACACCGTCCAGGACGGCGACAGCCTGTGGGCGATCGCCGAACGCTTCTACGGCGACGGCGACCGGTACCAGGAGATCGCGAACGCCAACGGCATCGCCAACCCGACCTGATCGAGCCCGGCCAGAGCCTGCTCATTCCCTGACCACCGCACTCCGGCCCGGGCCGCCGTCGCTGGGGGCGGCGCCTGCGCCGCGACGGGCGCCCCCGGGCTGCCGGGCGGTCAGGACTGGACGACTGTACCGACAGCCGCCCCGGCCGGCGGTCATCAACCGCCCGGTCGGGTCGGCCTCACTTCTGGCCCGCCTCACCCGGTGACAGCCGCTCAGGCCCCGCCCCGAACCCCGGCACCGGCGCCCGAGGCTGCAGCCGGCTCCCGACGCGGTTGCTGGCTGTTGGCAGCGGGTGCGGCGCTCCGGCCGGGCGTGCGCTGGTTGTCCGGCGTTTGGGTGACCTCGTGATGAGCCTGCTGCTGGGCGGAATTGTCATCTTTTCTACTTGGTGGCATGGATGTTCGAGCAGGAAAACATGTAGGCCGCGCGGTGTCAGTTGCGGCGGCCGCCACGGCTGTCGTCGCCCTCGGCGTCAGCCCGGTGATGGCCTTGACCACACCCACCGCTCCCGGGCGGTTGACATTGATCAGCACTCCGTTCGGTCAGGCTGTCGCCGACCAGAACGGCAACGCCTTGTACGTGTCGGCCGGCGATAGCGCCGGCACGTCCACCTGCACCGGCGGCTGCGCCGTTGTCTGGCCGGCGGCCCTCGGGCTTCCCGGCAAGGATTCCGCGATCACCGCTGCAGTCGCTTCGACCAGCGACCCGAACGACGCCTCTCAGCAGCAGGCGACCCTGGCCGGCCAGCCGTTGTACTACTTCGCCCAGGACAACACCCCCGGCAACACCAATGGCCAGGGCCTGAACTCCTTCTTCCTCGTCGGCGCCGACGGTACGCGGCTGCCGACGACACCTGTGCCGTCGCCTACACCGACTCCGTCGCCTACACCCACTCCGACACCCACGCCGGGGCCGAATTTGCTGGTGCAGCCGAGTGTGCCGACGACCGCGCCTGGTGCGAGCGGCAAGACCACGGTGAACCTGACCGGACCCGACGGGTCCACCGGGATCACCGGGCACAAGGGTGACGTTCTGACGTTCAACGCCCCGCCCGGGGTGACGATCACTGACATCAGTTGCGGCGACGCCAAGGTGATCGCGCCGGATGGGTCCAGTGCCACCTGCAGCGGCACGTTCACCGCCGGCTGGAACGTGGCGCGGACCATCTCCTACACGGTCGGCCCCGGTGTGGCACCCGGTACCACGCTGACCGGCACCGACAGCTTCCAGCCCGCCGGCGGCACCACCGCCGGCGGCACCTGGTCCATCAAGACACCGGGTCCGAATTTGCTGGTGCAGCCGAGCGTGCCGACCACCGCGCCCGGGGCCAGTGGCACGACCACGGTGAACCTGACCGGTCCCGACGGATCCTCCGCGGTCAGCGGGGCCAAGGGCGACATTCTCACCTTCACCGCGCCGGCGGGGGTGACCATCACCGACATCACGTGCGGCGACACCAAGGTGATCGCGCCCGACGGTTCTTCGGCCACGTGCACCGCGACCAACCCCAGCTGGGGTGTCACACGCACCATCTCCTACACCGTCAGCCCCAGCGCGGCGCCCGGTAGCACCTTGACCGGCACCGACAGCTTCCAACCCGGTGGCGGCGCGACCGTCAACGGTTCCGGCACGTGGAGTGTCAACACACCCGCCGCCCCCACACCTACGCCCACGCCGACGCCGAGCCCCACACCGACTCCCACCCCGAGTCCGACGCCTACCCCCACGCCTTCGCCGACTCCCACCCCCAGTCCGACCCCCACCCCCACGCCTTCGCCGACTCCCACCCCCAGTCCGACCCCCACCCCGAGTCCGACGCCTACTCCCACGCCCACGCCGCCTCCGACGCCTTCTCCGTCGCCGTCGTGGAGTCGTTCTCCGGTGCCGTTGCCGGATACGGGTGCGGACTTCCCGGCCGGTTGGTTGCTTCTGGCCGGTGCCGGCAGTATCGGGGTCGGGGTGTTGGCTCTGGTGGCCCGACGGCGCATGAACGCGCAGGAATAAGGGGCTCGCACCGCATCAGCCTCGGGCTGCTGAGGCAAGCGCGTGGTCGAGCCAACGGACGGTGCCCGGCGACCTGCACGGATGTGGGCCTCTGGGCCCATTTCCGGTGCGGGAGCCGGGGCACCTTCTGGCGCCAGGCGGAGATCGGTGAACTGCTGGCCCGCAGCCTGAAGATGACCCTCTCCGACGAGAAGACCCAGATCACCCACATCGACGACGGCTTCGTCTTCCTCGGCTTCCACATCCAGCGGAGGCCCTTCGGCGACGGCCGGCGCGTCGTGCTCACCATCCCGTCCAAGCAGGCCTTGGCGTCGGTGATGCACAAGATCAAGAAACTGACGGGGCGGAGCATGACCTCGCTCCCGTTGGAGGAGGTGCGGCGGACGGTCAACCCTGTCCTGCGGGGCAGAGCTGTCTACTTCCGCTACGGCGTTTCCAAGCGGACGTTCTCCTACCTCGGCTGGTACGCGTGGTGGAGGCTGATCCACTGGATTCGCTACAAGCACCCCCACCTGACCTGGAAACAGCTGCGGCGCCGCTAATTCGGGGCTGACCGCATCACGGAGGGTGGGATCGTCCTCTACAACTCGGCGAAGATGCGTGTTGAGCGTTACCGTTTCCGCGGAGCGCAGATCAGCACGCCCTACAACATCGACGAGGTCGATCCGGACGGGGCTCGTTTCCGCCGGACCAGCCACGACGATGTGGCCTTCGTCGGCCAGGTCAGCGAATACCTCGCCTGATCCACCGGATCACGTGGAGAGCCGGATGCTCGGCCAACGGGCACGTCCGGTTCGGCGGGCGGGGACGGGAAAACCGACACCCGAGAGGGTGCACGGCGTGCCGTCCCCGACCCAACACCTCAACCTCGACCGCAAGGGCGCCAAACTGCACCGAGCGCGAGGAGCGCAAGGCCACCGCAGTCGCCACGAACTCCCCCTTCACCAGAGCGCACATGTTCCGGCGAACCTGCGCAAGGCGGTGCCTGAACAGCACAGGCTCCCCTTGCGAGGTGGATGCTGCATGATCGACCGGTGCTGGTAGAGGTAGAGAAGATCACGAAATTCCCGGGGAGCCCGTTGCTGGCTCGGGTCTGTACAAAGAACGGTGTAACTCCCGATCGTGGAAGTAGCACCTGATGAAGACAGTGACCGTTTCGGCCGAGGCCGTGGAGGCTGTGCGGCCGGTGGAGTTGGAGCCGGACTCGGACGGGCCGGACGAGCAGTTGATCGGGCAGCTGGTCGAGCGGGCCCGTGCGAGCGGGCTGCCGCTGACCGGTGCCGGTGGTCTGCTCCAGCAGCTGACGAAGAAGATCCTGGAGTCGGCACTCGAAGGAGAGATGACGGACCATCTCGGCTATGAGAAGCACGATCCGGCCGGGCCGGCAGCGGGAACGCGCGCAACGGCGTCCGGTCGAAGACGGTGCTGACCGAGGTCGGCCCGGTCGAGATCGACGTGCCCCGTGGTCGGAAAGGATCGTTCGAGCCGCAGCTGGTGCGCAAGCGACAGCGGCGCCTGTCCGGGGTGGACGAGATGGTCCTCTCGCTGTCCGCCCGGGGCCTGACACATGGTGAGATTTCCGCGCCTACGGCGCGGAGGTGTCCAAGCAGACCATCTCGACCGTCACCGACCAGGTCATCGAAGGCATGGCCGAGTGGCAGAACCGGCCCCTCGCCCCGGTCTGCCCGGTGGTCTTCATCGACTGCGTGCACGTGAAGCTCCGCGACGGCCAGGTCGCCAACCGGCCGATCTACCTCGCCCTGGCGGTCACGGTCGAGGGCACCCGGGAGATCCTCGGACTATGGGCCGGCGACGGTGGCGAGGGCGCCAAGTACTGGCTGCACGTGCTGACCGAGATCAAGAACCGCGGCGTCACGGACGTCTGCATGGTCGTCTGCGACGGGCCCAGGGGCCTGCCGGACGCCATCGCCGCGGTCTGGCCGCAGGCCGTCACCCAGACCTGCATCGTCCGCCTGACCCGGGCCTCCTTCCGCTACGCAGCCCGGCAGGACTGGGACAAGATCTCCAAGGCGCTCAAGCCCGTCTACACCGCCGCGACCGAGGAAGCCGCACTGGAGCGGTTCGTGGAGTTCACCGAAGCCTGGGGCAAGAAGTATCCGGCGATCGTGCGGCCCTGGGAGAACGCCTGGGCCGAGTTCGTGCCGTTCCTGAGCTTCGACGTCGTGGTCCGCCGGGTCATCTGCACCACGAACGCGATCGAGTCGGTGAACGCCCGGATCCGCAAGGCCGTCCGCTCACGCGGGCACTTCCCGAACGAGCAGGCGGCCCTGAAGTGCGTCTACCTGGCGATCACGTCGCTCGACCCGACCGGGGTCGGCCGCAAACGCTGGATGACCCGCTGGAAGGCAGCGCTGAACGCCTTCGAGATCGCCTTCGACGGCTGCCTCTCCACCGGCCGCCGCTGACTCAACCCAACCGAGTTACACCATTCACTGGACACACCCTTGGCGGCCGACCGGCCCGTCGGCCGCCAACGCGAACGGCCTCACCCACCGACAGGACGGCCGACCTCAGGAGGACGCAGGGCGGCGGGCGAGGCGAAACACCCTGAGTTCCCGTTCGGTCCGACGCTGGTAGGCCTCGTACATGAACCGGAAAGCGGCGAGCTGCGCCCACGCCTGGTCGCGCTGTTCGCCCGTGAGCTGAGTAGCGGTCACATCGATCCGCTCGCCCTGCCAGTAGATCGCGGCCGACGGGTGTTTGCGCAGGTTCGCGCTCCAGCCGGGGTGTTCCGGCTTGCCGAAGTTGCTGCCCACGACCAACCAGGTGCCAGTGAGACTGTCGGGGGTACAGGCAAGAGGGGTCGACCGGAGGGACCCGGTCCTGGCGCCGGCACTGATCAGGATGAGGCCGTCCCGCGGACGAGCCATGGTGAGCATCCTCCGGCCGCCGGTGAGACGGTGGACGGCCCGGTCGAGAGGTGGCAGGACGAGGGAGGCGACGGCAGTAAAGACCCCGGTGGCCGTCAACCGCTCGGCCATCCTGGTCCCGAGTCCACCAGGGGTCATCACAGAGCCCTCCTCCTCGAACGGAAAACGGGTACCGCGTGTCAGCCTAAGGGCTGTCCCGTAGCCGCTGGAAGCTGCTGGGTGACCAGTGACAACTCCCGGTGGTTTGTTAAACCCGTAGGTAGAGGTCAAGGACTTGACCGTTGGCCAATGAGTTGATGAGGGCTTGGAGTTCGGGTGGCGGGGGTGTCGTTGACCATGCCTGCCAGTAGCGTTGCAGGGTGTGCCAGGGGTCGAGCCAGGCTCGGATCGCGCGGATGGCTTTGGGCCAGCTGGGCGGCTGGGGCTGGTGGGGAACAGGTGTGCCCCCTCTCTGGCCCGCCGGCATCCCTGGGCGGCTGGGTCTGGCCCCGCGGTGGGGGCTCATCGGCGAACCAGGCGTCCCAGCAGAACGAGAACGCGCAGTTCACGAGGGTCTGGTGACGGCGGATCGTGACATCCGAGCGGACCTGGAAGTCGGCCCAGCCGAGCTCGTCTTTGATCTGCTGGTAACTCTGCTCGATCCAGTGCCGCAGGCCGTAGAGGCGGACGAGTTCGGCCAGGCCGGCGGGCTGGTGCGGGCTGTCGGCGGCACGGGGTGAGCCGGGCCGGGGCAGGTTGGTGGCCAGGTACCAGGTCGCCTTCTCCGGCGGGGTGTCCGGGTCGGCTGAGGCCACGACCAGGCGGGTGAATTCGTCGGGGCCCCAGCGTCCCAGGCGGGCGTCGGCGGCCCACCAGGTCTCGGTGTGCCCGTCGCGGAAGGTACGGACGACCGGTGTCCAGTCGCCGGGCTGCTCGGGATCTGTCCAGACCAGGGCACGCGCGGCCTCGACGGGGGTGTGGGCGTCCGTTTCACGGGCCCAGATGCCGCGGCGGGGCTTGAGGGCCAATGACGAACGGCAGGCCGGCCTCGCGCAGTGCGTGCCGGAACTCGTCGTGATCGCCATAGCCGCAGTCCGCCACTACCGCCCGAAACGGGAACCCGGCCTGCTTGGCCTGGCCGGCGAGGTCCGTGGCGAGCTGGGGCTTGGTGCGAAACGCCGGGTCGTTGCGCTTCCTCGGGAAGTGGTGGGCCGGTGTGTAGGGCTGGGCGTGCAGCGGGTAGTAGAGGCGCTCGTCGGCCCAGACGGTGGTCATCGTGACGACGCCGTTGTCCGTCTTCCCGAGCCGGCCCAGCCACTGCCGTCCCACGTGGGCGGTCGCCGTGCCGTCCTTGCGGTCCCCGGAATCGTCGATCACCAGCACGCCCCGGCCGTGCGGCGCGGTGGCCGGGTCCGCAGCCAGGAGCTCAAGCCGACGGGTGTTGACCTGCTCGAACTTCCAGGTCGACTCCGACGGGAAGAACTGCAGCCGCTGCACCGCCGGGTGCTGGGCGCCGACCACGGGCTCGGCCCCGGCCAGCGCGGTGAGCGTCTTGTTCCGCTCTCGCGGCAGCAGCAAACCGGTCAGGTACTCCCGGAATCCCCGCCGCTGGGCCGGCGAGCGGAAGAGGTCGAACTGGGCCGCGTACGCTTCCAGCGGACCAGGAGCCGGCGGACAGGGAACCCGTGCGGTCATGGCAACACCCCCGAAGCACTCTCACCTCACCGATACTGCGTACCTGACCCCGTGTCAACAAACCACCGGTAGTCGGGTCATATGGGCACCACGTCTTCGGTGACGGTCGGTGCCCAGGGTTGGGCCGTTGGTGGCGTGGATGTCTTCGACCGCGCGTCGTGTTTTTCGGTGAGTTCGGGAGCCACTGGTCGGGTGACCAGCCAGGCGGGAGCCGGAGTGTCCGAGGGTGGTGGCGACCGGGGTGCGGGTAGCTTTGTCGGGCGGGCCTTTCGGTCGCCTCCCTGACAAGATGTGACCGGGGCCCGCGCCTGTGTGCGGTGTCTGCGTGTCATGGAGCCGGCTGGCTCGGCGTGTTGGCGGGCGTGTTCGTCAGTGGGTGTCGAGCAGGGCCTGGGCGATGGCTACCTGAGCTTGTTCCGCTTTGACGGACACCGTTGGTGTGGTGGTCAGGCTGCCAGGACGTTCTCGTATTCGGCGGGACTGCGGTAGCCGAGGCTGCTGTGCAGCCTGCGTATGTTGTACCAGCCTTCGACCCATTCAAAGATCGCGGTCCGCGCCGCAGCCCTGCTGGGCCAGGGTCTGTGGCCGAGCAACTCCCGCTTCAGTGTGGCGAAGAAGGATTCGGCGAGTGCATTGTCCCAGCACTGACCGGTCCGGCCGACCGACAGTCGGATGCCGAACTCCCGGGCGAGGTCGGCGAATTCGCGGCTGGTGTATTGGCAGCCGCGATCAGAGTGGAAGACCACGGGCCCAGTCGGGCGGCGGGTATGGCAGGCGGCGCGCAGAGCATCGGTGACCAGTTCGGTTCGAAGGTGGTCGGCGGTGGCCCAGCCGATGACGCGGCGGGAGGCGATGTCGATGACGGTGGCCAGGTAGAGCCATCCGTCGTCGGTGGGGATGTAGGTGATGTCGCCGCACCAGCGCGTGTCCAGTGCCGTCGGGTCGGGCTGGAAGTTGCGCAGGACCAGGTCCGGGCGGGCGTCGGCGTGCGGATCGGGGATCGTGGTGCGCTGTCGACGCCCACGGTGGCGGCCCTGCAGGCCCGATCGGCGCATCAGCCGGGCAATGCGGCGGCGCCCGCACCGCTCGCCGTCGCGCTGCAGGGCGGCATGGACTCGCGGGGCGCCGTAGCTGCCCCGCGAGGCCTGGTGGACGTCGGCGATCTTCTCGGTCAGTTCCGCGTCGCGCACGGCACGGGGGCCTGGCACGGCGGTGCGGCGGGCGTAGAAGGCGGCACGGGAGACCTTCAGCAGTTCACACGCCTGTTTGACGTTGTGGCCGCCCTGCTTCTCCGCCTCGATGAACGGGTGGACCGTCACCGGGTCTCCTGAGCGAAGAAAGCTGTGGCACGGCGGAGGATGTCCACGTCCTCGCGCAGCCGGCGGTTCTCCCGCCGCAGCCTGGCCAGTTCCTCGCGTTCGTCGCTGGTCAGGCCGTCGCGCTCGCCGGCGTCGACCTCGGCCTGCTTGACCCAGTCCCGCACCGCGGTCTCGGTCAGGTCGAAGTCCTTGGCGACCTGACCGACCGAGCGGTCACCGCGTCGGCACAGCTCGACGATCTCGGCCTTGAACTCCGTCGTGAACGAGCGGCGAGGGCGTGGCTTCTTCTTCCCCATGCTCTCCATGATGGACATCATCCTTCTCGGGGCCGAAGCCCCTGATCAGAGATGTCCGTCAAAGCGAATCAAGCCCAAACTGCGGGTCGCCGGGGCGAGGCCGGGGTAGGAGGCGAGATGGGCGGCGGTCGGGAAGGCGCTGGCGTCACCGACGTCGATCAGCACCCGGGCGCCGGTCCATGTTCCGATGCCGGGCATGGACGTGAGGATCTGCGTCAGCGGGTGCTCGTCCAACAGTTCCTGGATCCGCTGCTCCAGGAACTTGCGCTGGTCGAGGACGGTCCGCAGGGAGCCGGCCAGGCTCGGCACGATCAGTGCGGCCGCCTTGGTGCCCGGGACGACGACGGTCTGCTCGTCGAGCGCGGTGAGGAGGGCCTCGACGAGGCGCTCGAACATGCGCGGGGCCAGCGGCCTGGCGACGCCGAGCAGGCGTCGGCGCCCGGCCTTGCGCAGGGCGGCCGGTGAGCCGAACCGCTCCAGCAGGGCCAGGACCGCCGGGTGGTCGATCCTGGGGCCCAGCACGCGCTCTAGCGCCGGCCCTTCGGCTGTACACGCTGCGAGTCTGCACACTCGGTGACAAACCGTAGTGAGTCGTGTACGATTGGTTATTCCTGGTCTGGGCTCCACGGATCGAACTGCTCACGTCGTCGGTCAACCGGTCGTCCCAGTCTGCCCTTGTCCGAAGATTGGAGCCCTTTCATGTGCAAGTCGTCTCTCGGTCGGGCCGTTGTCTCGCTCGCCGTGGTCGCCGCAGCCCTGATGTCGGCGGTGCCGGCCGGCGCGGCGGTGGAAGACAGCTGCGCACGAGGCAAGTTCTGTCTCTTCAGCGGCCAGGGCCTTACCGGTTCCGTCGTCGCTCGTGGTGCCTACGACAACGATTTGCGCGACACCGCGGTCGGCTACTTCGCGAGGTCGTGGCGCAACCGCAGTGGCCACACCTGGTACGTGTTCGCGGAGCCGCACTGCTCGGGGTACTCGACGCCGCTGGGCGCCGGAGACGCGGGAGACGTCAACAACGACTGGTTCGGGAACATCAGGTCCATCGCCCGGGACGATCAGCTGGTCGCGTGCCGCAAATGATCGGCTGGCAGCGGCTACGACTGCTGCTGCCGGTGGGCGGCAAGCTCGTCTTCCGCCCGCTGTACCGCCGAGGCGGCCTCGCCCGCCCGCCCGCGCAGCTCCTCGGCCCGCTCGGCGGCCCGCGCGCGGGCTTCCTCGGCATGCCGGGCCGCGAACCGCGCCCGCTCCAGCTCAGCCTGAACCCGCTCGACCTCCGCGCCGGCCCGGCCGGCCTCCTCGCGGTGCCGGGGGTGTGGCCGTTCAGGTCAACGAAGAGTTGGCCGTCAGGGAAGTGGGAGCGGACCCGGTGGGCGGCCCGGATGGCGAGCGCGGACTTTCCGACGCCGCCCATCCCGTCGATCGCGGAGACCACCACCATGCCCGCGTGGCTGCCCGCGGGCGCTCCTTCGGCCGGCCGGACGAGTTGCTCCAGCTCGCGCGTGCGTCCGGTGAACATCCGGGTGTCGTAGGGAAGTTGGGAGGGTGTGGCGCGCTGCTCCGGTCGCTCGGCCGGGCTGCCGGAGCTTGCCGCCGGGGCGATGCCGGTGGCTCTCCCGGCGGCCGGGGTAGCCGCGGCGGCGGGGACCTCCGGGACCTCCGGGGCGGCGGGGCGTCCGGAGCAGCCGGACCGCCGAGCGCAGCGATCAGCCGGGTGCGGTCGGCCGGCTCCAGGCCGAGGCCGGCGGCGAGCCTGGACACCGAGGACAGCCGCGGGCTGCGCCGGCCGGCCTCCAGCACGCTGATCGCGTGCGAGGACACGCCGGACCGCTCCGCGAGCTCCTCCTGTGTGAGACCGGACCGCAACCGGTAGCGCCGCAGCGCCTCCCGAACTGCCCAGGCATGTGTGCGTCCCCCGCCGACAACTGTCAGACCTGGCCGGCGGCCCGGTGCCTGCCGCGCCGTCGGTCTGTCCACGACCGTAGGCCATCGCGGTGACGAAAGGCCGGCGGAACGCCAAGTCAACGCCATGGGAAGGGCGGTGGGGGTGCTCGACGATGGTTCTCGTCACTCGGTCCGCGTCAGTGCACCGAGAGCCATCACGGGGGAGAAACCATGTTCAGTCGAAAGTCCGTGCTCAAGCGGGGCGCCCTCACCCTCAGCGCCGCGTCTCTCGTGTCGATCGCGTTCATGACCACGTCGGCCTCGGCGGTCTCCGACGACAAGTACGGTGCCGCCGCGCTGTGCGGAGCCGGCTTCAGCCCCGACGGCGAGATCGACCTCAACTCGGAGACCGTCTACCTCTCGTACAGCGGCGGTACCGACTGCGTCGTCACCATGCACGTGCCCGGCGACTGGGGCTCGCCGATCGACAACACGACTGCGTGGGTCGACACCACGCCCAACCCGCCCGCGTCGCAGTCCGACTCGGGGACCTACTCGTACTACGCCGGGCCCGTCTACGTCTACGCCCCGGGCCAGTGCATCTACTGGGGCGGTGGTGACTACTGGGGCCAGTTCAGCGAGGGCCCGGACCACTGCAACTGAGACCACTGCAGTTGAGACCACCGCAACTGAGCTTTGCACCGCTCTCGTGGCGGCCCGTCGGTTCTCCGGCGGGCCGCTTCGGCTGCCTGCCGGCTCGGTCCCACGGCCGGCGCTTTCACCTCGGCGCCCCGCGCACGGTCCCCTCGGTGCGGGTGTACCGGACCCGCTTGCGCCCGCGGCCGCGCGCGCAGTGGTGACCGTGGGCGCGAGCGCGTCCGGGTTCGAGCGGCGGATGGACAGTGCCGGGCGCCATGTCCGCGCGGGCGGCCGTCCGGGTGATTGCGGTGGAGATCGACATCCCCGCTCGCCCGTCCCCCGCCTGTCCCGCGCCCCGGCCGGCGCAACGCGACGCGCCGCAGGGACCGTTTGCGCGGCGTTCGGGCTGCTGGGCATCCTCTGCCCCGTCGCGCCACCCCACCGCCGCCCGGCCGCCGCGCCGGTCCACCGCGGCCCGACCGGGGCGCGCGCCTCCCCCCGTCCCGCCTTCGGTCCGAAGGCCTCCTGGAGGTCCCCATGTCCGGTACCAAGACCAAGCCACGCCCCGACGGCCCGAGCACCCCGCCGGGCCCCTCGTCATCGGGCGCCCCGTCACCCACCGCCACGGCACCGGCCGTCACCGCACCGGCCGCGAGCCCGGTGGAGATGAGCCCGGTGGCCGCCGGCCCGGTGGTCACGAGTCCGGCGGACGCCGCGCACGTCGACGTCTTCCGCAGCTTCGGCCGGGACCACACGGGCCGGCTCTCCCCGGACCAGGTGCTCGCCCAACTGCACCAGGCCGGCATCCTGCCCGACGACCCCCGGATCGCCGAGACGGTCGCCAACCTGGCCGGTGCCCGCCCGGCGCCACCGGAGCCCGAGCCGCTGGTGATGACGGTGGCCGAGCTGGCCGCCGCCACCCAGCGCAACAGCAGCATCATCAGCAAGGCGGCCCGCGGCGAGCTGGCGGTGCCCGACTTCCCGGCCCTGGTGGCCGACATCCGGCGGATCTACGCCGAGGTGGTCGCCGACACCCGGGGCGCGGTCGCCGACTACATCCCGCAGCTGGCCCGGGTGGACGCCGACCAGTTCGCCATCTCGGTCTGCACGGTGGACGGCCAGCGGTTCTCGATCGGCGACGCGGAGACCGACTTCTGCCTGCAGTCGGTCTCCAAGGCGGTCAACTACTGCCTGGCGCTGGACGAGCACGGCCCCGACACGGTGCACCGCCACGTCGGCCGGGAGCCCAGCGGCGTCGGCTTCAACGAGCGGTTCTGACCGCGCTTCCGTGAAAGCCCAGGTCAGGGTGTGAATGCAGGAACGTTCAGTCGGGGCAGTTCTCAATCATGGGGGCCTTCTCGATCGAAGACGTACTGTTTCCCGGGATCGACGTGCGATTGGAGGGCGTGACTGTCACCGCCGCGGTGCTGTTCGTTGATGCCGCGGCCTGCGGGCGACCGCCGTGTTGCCCGGGCTGCCGATGGCGGGGACGCAGATTGCACTCGACCTACCGCCGTAGCCTGTCCGAACGACCGTTGGGCGGGCAGAAGTTGGTGGTGCGGCTTCGGGTGCGGCGCTTCTTCTGCGACCGGAAGTCGTGCGCCCGTCGCACGTTCGTTGAGCAGGTCGATCAACTGACGGAGCGTCGCCGCCGCTCCAGCCTCGGACTGAAGGAGTGGCTGACGACGGTGGCCGTCGAGCTCGGCGGTCGGCCCGGCGAGCGGCTGTGCCGCAAGCTCAACCTGGCGGCGGGCCGCACCCGCCTGCTGGGACTGCTGGAGGAACCGCCGGCGCCGGAGCGGGCACCACGGGTCCTCGGGGTCGACGAGTTCGCATTCCGTCGCGGCCGCCGGTACGGCACCATCCTGGTCGACGTCGAGACCGGCAGGGTGGTCGACGTTCTGCCCGATCGCACCGCGGAGACCTTCGCTGCCTGGCTGACCGCCCACCCCGGTGCGGAGATCATCTGCCGCGACCGCGCCAGCGCCTACACGAAGGCGATCAAGGAGGCGGCCCCGGCCGCCTTGGAGGTCGCGGACCGCTGGCACCTGCTCCAGAACCTCTCCGATGCCGTTGAGAAGACCTGCCATCAGCACCGGCTGTGCCTGAAGAAGCACGCGGAACGGGGAGGCGACCGCCCGATCCAGATGCCGCTGGCGGATGCCCTGCCGCCCACGCGCATCGTGCAGCGCGTCCTTCACCACCACGCCGAGGTCACGCGCATGGTCGCGGCCGGCCACCCGCTCAGCGACATCGCCCGCCGCCTTGACCTCGACCGCAAGACCGTCCGCCGCTACCGCGACACGAGCCTCGAGCACCTCCTCGACAGCGCCCGAGACCGCCGCCCCGAGCGGTTGGACGCCTTCAAGTCGTACCTGCAGCAGCAGTACGCCGCGGGCGTCACCAGTGGCCGGACCTTGTTCCAGCAGATCTGCGAGCGCGGATTTCGCGGCGGCTACTCGACACTCACCGCCTACCTGCGAACCCTGGAAGCCGGCACGGCCGTGGCCGCACCCGCGGAAATCCCGAGCCCGCGCCGGATCACCGCATGGATCATGCGCAACCGCGACCGCCTCAGCACCAAAGAGATCGAGCAACTCGACCAAGTCCGCCTCGCCTGCCCGGACATCGCGAGGGCGTGTGACCTCGCCCGGGCCTTCACCGACCTGGTCCGCAAACGCCGAGGCCAGCTGCTGCCTGCTTGGATCCGCCAGGCCGAACAATCCGATGTCGTCCCGGTCGCCAAGTTCGCCGCGTTCCTCCGCCAGGACTTCGACGCCGTCACCGCCGGCCTCACCCTTCCCTGGAGCTCCGGCATCGTCGAGGGGAACGTCAACCGCGTCAAAACGATCAAGAGAGCCATGTACGGCCGGGCTTCGTTCCGGCTCCTTCGTATCCGAATCCTCGCCCAGTCCTGACATGACCAGGTGACTACTGCCGGCAAGCCGGGAGGACCTACGCTGCCTCCATGAGGGTCCAGTTGACCAGAGACAGTGTCGCCATGGGCGATGACGTGTTTGCTCCTCACGAGCAGGAGCGGCACCTCCCCGACAACATCACGATTCGTGGGGCCATCGAAGCGATCATCGCCGACCGTTACCTCGCGCTGATCTACGGTGGCCAGGCCACCTGGGTCTTGGAAACCGTCGGCGGTAACCCGATTGCGGTCGTGGCGCAGCAGTGGAACGAGCCTCGCCTGCTGAACGCCGGCCACGGACTTCTCGCATCGCTGTCCGACTCTGACGGCGATCTGCGGCTGCACTTCGCCTACCTTGCCCAGCGCGATCCCGACCTCGTTCATGCGCAGTTGGCCAACGAGTAAGCGTTCCCAAGTAGCTGATGGGCACGGCCATCACGGAGTTGATGCTGTTGGTGATCTTCACTGGCGAGAGTGACGTTGCCGTCTTCTGGCGGACTGCGCCCGTGCCCTTCTGCTGTCCTGAGCTGGAGATCGGGCTGGTCAGAGGGGTGGACTGCAGTGGCGA
>NZ_JBNQTI010000012.1:0-83231 GCF_050325825.1 Kitasatospora sp. LaBMicrA B282 | reverse complement strand
GGCTCGGGGCCGCAGGGCTCGGGGCCGCAGGGCTCGGGGCCGCAGGGCTCGGGGCCGCAGGGCTCGGGGCCGCAGGGCTCGGGGCCGCAGGGCTCGGGGCCGCAGGGCTCGGGGCCGCAGGGCTCGGGGCCGCAGGGCCACAGAGCTCGAGGGTCTCCCCGCAGGCCGGGGCAGCAACTGAACGGACGGGAGGCCCGGGCACGGGGCCGGGGACCACAGCACAGGCCGAGGCAACACCCGAGTAGACCGGAGAGGCTGGGCACGGCCTCGGGCCTCCCCACGGGCCGGGCAGCGACGAGGCCCCCGGCCACAGGCCGGAGGCCTCTCCACAGGCCGGGGCAGCGCCAAACCGGACGGCTACCGCCTCGAGCCCCACCCCCTCAGGAGGTGATCGGGCCGATGGTCAGGGAGTGGATGGTCGGCCCCGCGCAGTGCTGCGTCTGCCACGGCAGGAAGAGTGCCGCCTTCTGGTTGGGCGGGTAGATCCGCAGGCCCTGGGCCGGGCTGAGCTGGCACTGGCCGGGATCGTAGCCGCTGATGCCGTTGGCGTCGTGCAGTGTGGCCTTGGCGGTGCCGTGCGGGGCCAGGGTCACCGGGGCGTAGGTCTCGCCGGTGCGGGTGGCGGCGTTGCCGGACTGCTGGCCGGCGGTGGCCACGTAGGAGACGCCCGGGTAGCCGTCGAGGGTGCAGGTGTGGCTGGAGGTGTTGGTGAACACCAGCGTGGAGTAGTACTGCCCGGCGCCCACGCTCGGGTCGGTCTGCGCGACGCTCAGCTCCGCGCTGGTGCAGGCGCCCGGCCCGGCCGGGGTGCCCGGCAGCCCGGCCGAGGTGGGCGCCGCGCTCGGCACCCCGCCACCAGTGCTGCCGCTGCCCCCACCGGTGCTGGCGCCGCCCCCACCGGTGGGCCCGACCCCTGTCCCCCCACCCGTCGCGCTACCCCCACCGGTCGTGCTGCTGCCCGACGAACCGCCCGCCGGCGCCGTGGTCCCCGCTCCCGCGCCCGCCGGGGGCTGGGTCGACGCGGCACCAGCGGCACCGGTCGTCGACGACGAGGAGCACCCCGCCACCGTGAACGTGGCGGCCGCGGCGAGCAGTACGGCGGCCGTGATCGGGGTCCGGGCGGGCCTGCGGGACATGGCGTACTCCTTCGGCGCAACACAGATCGGGTGTCTACCGACAGTGTTGCCCGCACCGGCGTCCGCCATCCGCACTGATACACGCCTGTGGCAGAACCCGGGCAGCCTTGTGACGCCGCCGCCCGGGAACCTCCTCACACGCCAACTACCCCGTCAGATCAGGATCTTCAGACCAGCGTCTTCCAGTAGTACCAGAACCGCCCCAGGATCATCAGCGCGATCACCGCGTACCACAGCACCGGCACCGCCCAGTGGTAGCGGTTGAGCTCCCGCACCACCGGCCGCAGCCGGCGCCCCACCGGGATCACGCCGGTGCGCAGGTTGGCCAGCGTGGTGTACCAGAACGTCGCGATGGTCACCGCCCAGACCAGCATGCAGTAGGGGCAGAGCGCGCCGATCGTGTAGAGCGACTGGCTGATCAGCCAGTGGATCAGGATCAGCCCGAGCGTGGCGCCCAGTTGCAGGCCGAGCCAGTACCAGCGGCGGAACCGCGCCCCGGCCAGCACGCCGAAGGCGATGGCCAGCACCACCGAGAAGCCCACCAGGCCGAGCAGCGAGTTGGGGAACCCGAAGGCCGAGGCCTGCCGGCTGGTCATCACCGATCCGCAGGCGATGATCGGGTTGATGTTGCAGTTGAGCGCCGTGTGCGGGTTCTTCAGGAGGTCGATCTTGTCGATGGTGAGGATCGCGGAGGCGGCCAGCCCCAGTGCCCCGGCGACCACCAGCAGCCAGGCGTAGGCACGCCCGGGATCGGGTCGGGAGGCGAACTCGTCGTCGGCGGGCACGCCGTTGCCCGCGAGCTTCTCGGCGGTGGTCACTTGGTGCCGGCCGTCTGCTGCACCAACGCGGTGAACTGCTGCGCGGTGATCGGGTTGCCGGCGTTGTCGAACAGGGTCAGCTGCTTGCCGTCCAGCTTCATGGTCGGGGTGCCGTTGACGCCGCTGGTGTTGAAGGCCTCGGCCACCTTCTGCGCCCAGGGCAGGTAGGTGTCGGCCTTGACCGCGTTGACGAAGGCGTCGGTCTTCAGGCCGGGAACCTGGCCGGCCACGTCGAGCAGGGTGTTGACGTCGCCGTAGCCGTCGGTCTGCTCGCTCGGCTGGTTCGCGTAGAGCGCGTCGTGGAACTTCTTGAAGTCGGCGGTGCTCTGGTTGAGCGCGGCACCGGCCGCCGCCAGGGCCTGGATCGAGCCCTTGCCGCCCAGGTTGTCGTCCAGGAAGGCGGCCAGGTGGTACTGGATCTTGTAGGTGCCGTTGTCCGCCAGCTGCTGCACGGTCTGGCCGTCCGTGGTCTCGAACTTCTTGCAGATCGGGCAGCGGAAGTCCTCGTAGACGTCCAGGGTGTGCGGGGCGTTCGGGTTGCCGTAGGTGATCACGGTGCCGCCCGGGCCGCCGGCGTTGGCCGGGGTGACCACCGGGGCGCTCGCCGCCGCCGCGCCGCCACCGCTGTGGCTGTTGCCGTTGTTCACGATCACGGCGACGCCGACGCAGAGCCCCAGCACCACGGCCGAGGAGACGCCGACCACGATCCGCCGGCGCCGCTTCTCGGCGCGCAGTTCCTGCTCGCGGGCCGCCTGCAGTCGCTCGCGGCGGGCGGTGCTGCGCTGGTCGTGGGTCTGCTGCTTGCCGGAGTTCTTGTTCTGCTGCTTGTTGCTCATGGCTGGGTCGGTCCTGTTCCGCGTCGCTCGGCGCGCACCCACGGGTGCGAGCCGGCCGCTCGAAGGGGGAAGGGGCGGCGTCGGCGCTCGCGGCCGGCCCGACTTCCCGCGCGAGGAGGTCCTTGACGGACGACGTCCCGGACGAGCGGCGGGCGGGGCTCAGGCGGCGAGCGCGAAGGACGCCGGCGGACCGCGGCGGCGGTCGCGCGCGAGCGGCAGGTCCTCGGCGGGCGCGTGCTCGGGCCGGGGCTCCGGCAACGGCGCACCGGGCGCCGGGCGGGCCGGGAGCGGGGCGAGCAGCAGCAGTGCGACGAGCGCGTCCGGCACCAGCCGGGCCAGCGCGCCGATCAGTTCGGGCAGCCGCACCAGGGCGGCGTCGGCCAGCCGCAGGCAGAACGCGGCGAGCAGGGTGACCACCAGGTGCACGCCCAGCAGCACGACTTCGAGCAGCGTCGGGGCGAGCGCCAGCTCTCCCGTGCCGCCGCCCACCTGGCCGCCGCCACAGACCATGAGGTCCAGTCCGTGACCGCCCTGGTGGGCCGCACCGGTGGGCCGGGCACAGGTGTCCTGACCCAGGTTGAAGGTGGTGTTGAGCAGCAGCTCGACCGGCAGCAGCAGCGCGGCGATCTGCAGGAAGCCGCGCTCGGCGCCGGCCAGCAGGGCGGCCAGCACGAAGACGGCCACCCCGGCGCCGAGCACCACGGTCAGCGGCAGCGGCCGCCCGGTGACCACGACTTGGCCGGCCGCGGACAGCGGAACGGCCAGCGCGGCGAAGAGCGTCGCGCGCAGCGTCCGGGTCAGGCGGCAGGTGGTCACGGTTTTGGAGTATGCCACGCCGCGCCGAGCGAACACGAGGGCGCGGAGGTGAGGAAAGTCTGAGGAGCCGGGGCCGCCCACCGTGCCTGGAAAGCCCGCCCACACGGCTCGGAGGGTGGTCCGGAAACGCCCAGGCGTCGCTCAAGGCTCACATGAAAGCATGCGACGGTGACATCGGGGATACCGCAGACGCGCGAGGTACGCAGGCCGGCGTGGGTCAGGCCGCGTACCGCGATCATGTTGGCCGGAGCACTGGTCTTCGCCCTCCTGCTCTACCTCCAGAGCACCCGGTCCCAGGTGGACCTGGCCGACCTGGTGCTGAACGCCGATCCGGGCTGGTCGCTGCTCGCGGTGCTGGCGATGGTGGCCAGCTACCCGGCCGCGACCATGGGGTTCCTCGGCTTCGTGCCGGAGCGGATCGGTCTGGTCCGGGCCGGCCTGGCCCAGGTGGCCGGCTCCTTCGTGAAGCTGGTCGCCCCCAGCGGCTTCGGCGGCATGGCGCTGAACACCCGACTGCTGCTGCGGGCCGGCATAGCCCCGGGTCCGGCGGCCTCCAGCGTGGGCGCGGGCGCGGTGCTCGGCCTGGTGCTGCACCTGGGGCAGTTGGCCTTCTTCCTCTGGCTCACCGGCTTCCAGCCGGCCCACCAGGCCGGGGCGGGCAGCGGCGAGCAGCTCACCCTGCTGGTCGGCGCCGCCCTGGGCGCGGTGGCGCTGGTGGCGCTGGCCGTTCCGGTGTCGCGGCGCTGGCTGCTGGTGCGGCTGCGGCCGCTGACCGAGGGCACCCTGCCCCGGCTGCGCTACCTGGCCAGCCACCCGAAGCACCTGGCGGTCGGGGTGCTCGGGCAGTTGCTGATCTCGATGACCCTGATCTCCTGCCTCTACTGCTGCGTGCGGGCCACCGTCGGGGACCCGCCGTTCGCCGCGGTCGCGGTGGCCTTCCTGCTCGGCAACGCGCTCGGCTCGGCGATGCCCACCCCGGCGGGGGTGGTCGGGGTGGAGACCTTCACCGCGGGCCTGCTGGCCGCCACCACCGGGCTCGGCACCAACCAGGCGCTGGCGCCGGTGGTGCTGTTCCGGCTGATCACCCTGCTGCTGCCGGTGCTGCCCGGCTGGGCGGCGTTCGGCCTGTTGCAGCGGCAGAAGGCGCTCTGACTGCCGCAGGATGGCTGACGGGGCGTCAGCGAACCGCGCCGCGCCCCGGCCGTCCGAGCTGCTGAGGAGCGCACATGACCAGTGACCACCAGGCCTCCCCCGGCGCAACCGGGTCCGCGACCGGGCCCGCAACGGGGTCCGCGACCGGGTCCGCGACCGGGTCCGCCGCCGGATCCGCCGCCGACCACCGGGCGGACGAGTACGACGTGATCGTGCTGGGCGGCGGGCCGACCGGGGAGAACCTGACCGACCGGACCCGGGCCGCGGGCCTGCGCACCGCCGTGGTGGAGAGCGAGCTGGTCGGCGGCGAGTGCTCCTACTGGGCGTGCATGCCGAGCAAGGCGCTGCTGCGCCCGCCCGCCGCGCTGGCCGCCGCCCGCGCGGTGGCCGGCTCCCGCGAGGCCGCCACCGGCGCGCTGGACACGGCGGCCGTGCTGGCCCGGCGCGACGCGTTCGCCTCGCACTGGAAGGACGCCGGGCAGGTCGCCTGGCTGGACGGGATCGGCGCCGAGCTGGTCCGCGGCACCGGCCGGCTGGACGGGCCGCGCCGGGTGCTGGTGCGCACCCCGGAGGGCGGCGAGCAGCTGCTCACCGCGCGGCACGCGGTCGCCGTCTGCACCGGCAGCCGGGCGCTGCTGCCCGCGGACCTGCCGGGGCTGGCCGCGGCGAAGCCGTGGACCAGCCGGGAGGCGACCAGCGCGCCGGCGGTCCCGGAGCGGCTGCTGGTGGTCGGCGGCGGGGTGGTCGGCGTCGAGATGGCGGCCGCCTGGCAGGCGCTGGGCGCCCGGGTCACGCTGCTGGTGCGCGGCGGCGGGCTGCTGCCGCGACTGGAGCCGTTCGCCGGCGAGCTGGTGGCGGCCGGGCTGCGGGCGGCGGGCGTCACGGTGCGGCTCGGGGCCGAGGTGGCGGCGGTGGCGCGGGACGGTGCCGTGGTGGGCGTGCGGCTGGCCGACGGCACCGAGCTGGTGGCCGAGGAGCTGCTTTACGCCACCGGGCGGGCGCCGCGCACCGAGGGGCTGGGCCTGGCGAGCGTCGGGCTGCGGGACGGCGACTGGCTGGCGGTGGCCGACGACTGCACGGTGCGCGGGGTCGAGGGCGGCTGGCTCTACGCGGCCGGGGACGTCAACCACCGCGCGCTCCTCACCCACCAGGGGAAGTACCAGGGGCGGATCGCCGGTGCCGTGATCGCCGCCCGGGCCCGCGGGGCGGCCCTCGATCCGGCGCCCTGGGGGCCGCACGCGGCCACCGCCGACCTGGCCGCCGTGCCGCAGGTGGTCTTCACCGAGCCCGAGGTGGCGGCCGTCGGCCTGAGCGCCGAGCAGGCCCGGCGGGCGGGGCACCGGGTCACGGTGGTGGACTACGAGCTCGGCCACGTGGCCGGCGCCTCGCTGGCCGCGGACGACTACCGGGGGCGGGCCCGGATGGTGGTGGACCGGGAGCGCGAGGTGCTGCTGGGGGTGACCTTCGTCGGCCCCGGGGTGGGCGAGCTGCTGCACGCGGCGACGGTTGCGGTGGTCGGGCAGGTGCCGATCGCCCGGCTGTGGCACGCGGTGCCCTCGTACCCGACGGTGAGCGAGGTGTGGCTGCGGCTGCTGGAGGCGTACCGGGACGGGCAGGGCACGGAATAGCCGTCCGGCGCTCGGGGTTGAGCCGGGCATGGCTACCGTGGAACTCACCAAGGACAACTTCGACGAAGTCGTCAACGCCGATTCCTTCGTCCTGATCGACTTCTGGGCGGCCTGGTGCGGTCCGTGCCGCAACTTCGCCCCGGTCTACGACAAGGCCGCCGAGACCCACGCCGACCTGGTCTTCGCCAAGGTCGACACCGAGGCGCAGCAGGAGCTGGCGGCCGCCTTCCAGATCACCTCGATCCCGACCCTGGCGATCATCCGGGAGAACGTGCTGATCTTCGCCCAGCCCGGGGCGCTGCCCCCGGCGGCGCTGGAGGACGTGATCCGGCAGGCCCGCGAGCTGGACATGGACGAGGTGCGGCAGAAGATCGCGAGTGAGCAGCAGGGCTGAGCAGGCCGGGCGGGGGGCGCTCGTGCCCGGGAAGTCGGCCGCTCCGACGTCCCGGGGCGCGGCGGTCGCCGGCCGTGACGCGGCGCCTGCCGGTCGCGGCCTTCCCGTGTCGTGGCGCGATCACGCCAAAGACTGTCCGATTCTGGTTATCGACGACTGGCGGGCCCGCTCGGATAATCGCCTGTCATGCAGATCACAACCCGACCCCCGCCGTGGGCCATCTAACCTGGTGGACGTGCTCCTTCTCGTCAGCCGCCGCCACGTGGACCTGCTCCGCGTCACGAGCATGTCCTGTCGACGCTCCCGCTGACCCCGATCTCCCTCACTTTCCGGACCCCGGCCCCGGGGGCGCCGCGCCATCTCCGCCGCGTCCCCGCTGCACCCGGCCACCGCCGGGCCCGACCGGGCTTATCCAGCGGATGTCACCCTCATGTCGCAGCAGCACACCCCCCTTTCTCCTTCCACCTCCGCCCTCCCGGTGATCGACCTCGCCGCCGCCTCCGGGACCCCCGAGCAGCGGGCCGCGCTCCACGCCGAGCTGCTCCGGGCCGCCACCGAGGTCGGCTTCTTCCACCTGGTCGGCCACGGCATCACCGAGCAGGAGACCGCCGAGCTCGGCACCGCGATGCGCGCCTTCTTCGCGCTCCCGGAGGCCGAGCGGCTGGCCGTCAGCAACCTCAACTCCCCGCACTTCCGCGGCTACACCCGCACTGGCACCGAGCACACCGGCGGGCGCAGCGACTGGCGTGACCAGCTCGACATCGGCACCGAGCTGCCCGAGCACCGCCCGCAGCCGGGCGAACCGGCCTACTGGTGGCTGGAGGGCCCCAACCAGTGGCCGGCCGAGCTGCCCGAGCTGCGCGCCGCCGCGCTGACCTGGATCGAGCGCCTGAGCACGGTGGCCGAACGCCTGCTGCACGAACTGCTCACCGCGATCGGCGCCAAGCCCGACTTCTACGACGACGCCTTCGCCGACCGCCCGCACCTGCGCCTCAAGCTGGTGCGCTACCCCGGCAGCGGCCCGGACGGATCCGGCCAGGGGGTGGGCGCGCACAAGGACTACGGCTTCCTGACCCTGCTGCTCACCGACGAGGTGCCCGGCTTGCAGGTCGAGATGCCGGACGGCACCTTCCTGGACGTCCCGCCCAAGCCGGGTGCCTTCGTGGTCAACCTGGGCGAACTGCTGGAGGTGGCCACCGACGGCTACCTGAAGGCGACCAACCACCGGGTGGTCAGTCCCCCCGGCGCCCGGGAGCGGTACTCGGTGCCGTTCTTCTACAACCCGCGGCTGGACGCCCACATCGCCCCGCTCGACTTCCCGCACGCGCACCACGCCCCGGGCGCGACCGAGGACCCGGCCAACCCGCTCTACGCCGAATTCGGCCGGAACGAGTTGAAGGGCTACCTGCGCGCCCACCCGGAGGTCGCCCGCCGCTACCACGCGGACCTGCTGCGCCCGGCGAGCTAGTGCGCGGACGCCCGGCCGGGTGACACTGGTGCTGTCACAGCAGCACTGGCACACCCGGAGCACCCATGACCACCACGCCACCCCGGCTCACCGTCGACGAACTCGCCGCGCGGGCCGGGGTGAGCGTGCGCACCCTGCGCTTCTACAGCGGCCGCGGCCTGCTGCCGCCGCCCGAGCTGGGCCCGCGCCGGGTCGGCCTCTACGGCCCCGAGCACCTGGAGCGCCTGGAGCTGATCGAGGAGCTCCAGCAGCAGGGCCTCACGCTCGCCGCCATCGAGCGCTACCTGGCCGGTCTCCCGTCCGACCTGAGCACCCTGGACCTGGCGATCCACCGCGCCCTGGTCGCCGCCTGGACCCCGGAGAGCACCGAGGAGGCGAGCGTCGAGGAGCTGGCCCGCCGGGTCGGTCGCCGGCTCACGGACGCCGACCTGGACCGGCTGGTCGCGATGGGCGCGCTGCACCGCACCGAGGCGCCCGAGGCGTTCCGGGTCGAGCCGGCCCTGCTCCGCCTCGGCGCCCGGATCCTCGACCTGCCGATCCCGCTGGAGACCCTGGTCGCCGCCCGCGCCGTGGTGCGCCTGCACAGCCGGGCCACCGCGCGGGAGCTCGACCGCCTCTTCCGGGAGTCCTTCTGGCGGCCGTTCCGGGAGAGCGGCGCCGACCCGGCCGAGGTGGACCGGATGCGCGAACTCTCCACCCGGATCGAGCCGCTGCTCACCCAGGCGGTGGTGACCGCCTTCCACCGCTCACTGGCGGAACAGCTGGCCGACCGGGACGGCGGGTGAGTCGGCGCCACGATCAGACATCCGATCCAGACATCTGACTTAGACATACGTATTGCACGAGCGTCCAAGACGCGAGTAGGGTCATGCCCATCAACCCGAACCGTTGAGGGGGACCCCGCGATGAACCACGCACTCACGCCCGCCACCGCCACCCGCCACGAGCTGCTCGTCGACGGCCGCCGGCTCTCCTACCTGGACTTCGGCGGCACCGGCCGCCCGCTGGTCGCGCTGCACGGCCACCTCTCGGAGGGCGCCACCTTCGCCGCCCTCGCCGCGGCGCTCGGCCCCGAGTGGCGGGTCATCGCCCCCGACCAGCGCGGCCAGGGCGAGTCCGACCGCGCCGCGGACTACTCGCGCCAGGGCTACCTCGCCGACCTCGAAGCCCTGCTGGACCACCTGGGCCTGGGCCCCGTCGTGCTGCTCGGCCACTCGCTCGGCGCGATCAACGCCTACCAGTTCGCCGCCCGCCACCCCGAGCGGGTCAGCGCCCTGATCAACACCGAGGGCCCGGCCGCCATCGACGAGCACGGCCCCCACCCGCTGGCCTTCCTGCTGCACCTCCCCCACCAGGAGGCCACCCGCGAGGCGCTGATCGCCGGCCTCGGCCCCGCGGCTCCGTACTTCGCCGACCGGCTGCGGGAGAACCCCGACGGCAGCTGGCGGCTGCCCTTCCACCCGAAGGACATGTACGACTCGGAGGAGCTGGTGCACGGCGACCACTGGTCCGAGTGGTCGGCCGGCCACTGCCCGACCCTGCTGGTCAACGCCACCGCGGGCGTGCTGCCGGCCGAGCTGGTGGACGCCATGGCCGAGCGCCGCCCGAACACCACCGTGACCGAGCTCGAGGGCGACCACCTGCTGCCGACCACCGCCCCGGTTGCCTTCGGCGCCGCGGTCCGCACGTTCCTCGCCACGCTCTGATCGATCAGGATTCGAGAAGCGCAGCTCTTGGGGCCGAAGCTAGCGTGAAGCCCATGGACATCAGCATTCACTGGACCTTCCTCCCGCACACCGACCCGGAGGCCTCGCTGGCCTTCTACCGCGACCTGCTCGGCTTCGAGGTGCGCAACGACGTCGGCGGCGGCGCCATGCGCTGGATCACCGTCGGCCCGGCGGACCGGCCCGACACCTCCATCGTGCTGGAGCCGCCGGCGATGGACCCCAGCACCACCGAGGAGGAGCGCCGCACCGTCGCGGCGATGATGGCCAAGGGCAGCTACGCCCGGATCGTGCTGGCCACCGCCGACCTCGACGGCCTCTTCGCCCGGCTCAAGGAGGGTGGCGCCGAGGTGCTCCAGGAGCCGACCGAGCAGCCGTACGGCGTCCGCGACTGCGCCTTCCGCGATCCGGCGGGCACCATGGTCCGCATCAACGAGGTGAAGTAGACCCATGAGCAAGGCCAGGCCGACCACCCCGCAGCCGGCGGAGCTGCCCACCGCCGACACCCACGACCTGATCCGGGTGCACGGCGCGCGCGAGAACAACCTCAAGGACGTCAGCGTCGAGATCCCCAAGCGCCGGCTGACCGTGTTCACCGGCGTCTCCGGCTCGGGCAAGAGCTCCCTGGTCTTCGACACCATCGCCGCCGAGTCGCAGCGGCTGATCAACGAGACCTACAGTGCCTTCGTCCAGGGCTTCATGCCGACGCTGGCCCGACCCGACGTCGACGTCCTCGAAGGACTGACCACGGCGATCATCGTCGACCAGCAGCGGATGGCGGCCGACCCGCGCTCCACGGTCGGCACCGCCACCGACGCCAACGCGATGCTGCGGATCCTGTTCAGCCGGCTCGCCGAGCCGCACCTCGGCTCGCCCCGGGCGTACTCCTTCAACGTGGCCTCGATCAGCGGCGCGGGCGCGGTCACCGTCGAGCGCGCCGGACAGACCGTCAAGGAACGCCGCAGCTTCAGCATCACCGGCGGCATGTGCCCGCGCTGCGAGGGCCGGGGCTCGGTCTCCGACATCGACCTGGCCCAGCTCTACGACGAGACCAGGTCGCTGGACGACGGCGCGATCACCATCCCCGGCTACACCGCCGGCAGTTGGAACCACCGGTTGTACGCCGCCTCGGGCTTCTTCGATCCGACCAAGCCGATCCGCAAGTACACCAAGAAGGAACGCCAGGACTTCCTGTACCGCGAGCCGACCAGGATGAAGATCGCGGGCATCAACATGACCTACGAGGGGCTCGTCCTGCGGGTCCAGCGGTCGATCCTGGCCAAGGACCGGGAGGCGATGCAGCCGCACATCCGGGCCTTCGTGGACCGGGCGGTCACCTTCGCCACCTGTCCGGACTGCGCGGGCACCCGGCTCACCGAGGCGGCCCGGTCCTCCACGATCGGCGGGGTCGGCATCGCCGACGCCTGCGCGATGCAGATCAGCGACCTGGCCGACTGGGTCCGCGGCCTGGACGAGCCCTCGGTGGCGCCACTGCTCGGCAAGCTGGCGCACACCCTCGACTCCTTCGTGGAGATCGGGCTGGGCTACCTCGCGCTCGACCGCCCCGCCGGCACCCTCTCCGGCGGCGAGGCGCAGCGGGTCAAGATGGTCCGTCACCTCGGCTCCTCGCTCACCGACACCACCTACGTCTTCGACGAGCCCACCACCGGCCTGCACCCGCACGACATCCAGCGGATGAACGAACTGCTGCTGCGGCTGCGGGACAAGGGCAACACCGTGCTGGTCGTGGAGCACAAGCCGGAGACCATCGCGATCGCGGACCACGTGGTCGACCTCGGCCCCGGCGCCGGTGCGGCGGGCGGCACCATCTGCTTCGAGGGCAGCGTCGAGGGGCTGCGCACCGGCGGCACCATCACCGGCCGCCACTTCGACGACCGGGCCAGGCTGAAGGAGTCGGTGCGCACCGCCACCGGGAAGCTGGCGATCCGCGGTGCCGACGCCAACAACCTGCGCGACGTCGACGTGGACATCCCGCTCGGCGTGCTGGTGGTGGTGACCGGCGTGGCCGGCTCCGGCAAGAGCTCGCTGCTGCACGGCTCGCTGCCCGCCCAGCTGGGGATCGACCGGTCGGGGATCGCACAGTCGGGGGTCGCCGAGGCCGGGGTGGTGTCCATCGACCAGAGCCCGATCCGCGGCTCGCGCCGCAGCAACCCGGCCACCTACTCCGGGCTGCTGGAGCCGATCCGCAAGGCCTTCGCCAAGACCAACGGCGTGAAGCCGGCGCTGTTCAGCGCCAACTCCGAGGGCGCCTGCCCGACCTGCAACGGCGCCGGCGTCATCTACACCGACCTGGCGATGATGGCCGGGGTCGCCACCACCTGCGAGGACTGCGAGGGGAAGCGGTACGACGCCTCGGTGCTGGAGTACCGCCTCGGCGGCCGGGACATCAGCGAGGTGCTGGCGATGTCGGTGGCCGAGGCCGCCGAGTTCTTCGCCGCCGGCGAGGCCCGCACCCCGGCCGCACACGCCGTCCTCGCCCGGCTCGCCGACGTCGGGCTCGGCTACCTGAGCCTCGGCCAGCCGCTCACCACGCTCTCCGGCGGTGAGCGGCAACGGCTCAAGCTGGCCTCCCAGATGGGCGAGAAGGGCGGCGTCTACATCCTGGACGAGCCGACCACCGGCCTGCACCTGGCGGACGTGGCCCAGCTGCTCGGCCTGCTCGACAAGCTGGTGGACGCCGGCAAGTCGGTGATCGTGATCGAGCACCACCAGGCCGTGATGGCGCACGCCGACTGGATCATCGACCTGGGTCCCGGGGCCGGCCACGACGGCGGCCGGATCGTCTTCGAGGGCACCCCGGCCGAGCTGGTCGCCGCCCGTGCCGGTCGCACCGGGGAGCACCTGGCGGCGTACGTGGGCGGCTGACCGGGGCGCGGGTGACCCGAGGGAGTCAGTTCACGGGCTCCCCCGGGTCGAGCCGCCGCCGGAGCAGGTCCTTGCGCACCTTGCCGGTCTCGTTGCGCGGCAGCTCCGGGAGCAGTTCGAGGCGGGCGGGCAGGTACCACTCGGTCATCCCGAGTCCGGTCAGGTGGCCGCGCAGTTCCGCCAGGGTCGGCGGGGCCTGCTCGGCGACCACCACCGCGCAGGCCGACTCCCCGCCCTGGCCGTCCGGGTAGCCGACCAGCGCGACGTCCCGCACCGCGGGGTGCTCCAGCAGCGCGGACTCCACGTCGGCCACCGGGATCATGAACACCGAGCCGATCCGGTCCGCCGCCCGCCCCAGCAGCCGGTAGCCGCCGTGGCCGTCCGGGGCGGCCAGGTCGCCGGTCTCGTACCAGCCGTCGTCGTGCTCGGCGAGCACGGTCAACGTCCCGTTGTCCCGGCCGAGGGTGGCCAGGCAGAGCGAGCCGCCGCGGGCGAACAGCGCGCCGGGGCGCGCCTCGTCGATCGGGTGCTCGGCCCGCAGGTCGATCTCGCAGCTCGGGCCGGGGCGACCCACCGTGCGGCCCACCAGCTCGGGGTGGTCGCGCAGTTCGGCCGGCCGGGTGTAGGCGCTGGCCCCCTCGGTCATGCCCCAGATCACCCCCAGTTGGCTGCCGAAGGCCTTGGCTGCCTCGGTGAACAGCCGCTGCGGGACGGTGGTGGCGCCCGAGCGGGCGGCGGCCCGCAGTCCGTGCGGCTGCTGCGCCAACGCCTCGATCAGCGCGAACAGGTAGACCGGCGCGGCCAGCAGCCAGTCGGCGCCCTGCTCGATCAGGAACGGCGCCACCGCCGCCGGCTCCCAGCGGTCCACCAGCACGGCGGTCGCCCCGAAGTGCAGCGGCATGAAGAGGCCGAAGTTGAGGCCGGCGCTGTGCATGTGGGCGTGCGGCGTGTACACCCTGGTGCCCGGGCCGACCCCGTCGGTGGCGCCGATCTCCGCGTACCAGGCGTAGGAGGTGTTGAGGGTGTGCAGCGCCGCCTTGGGCTCGCCCGAGGTGCCGGAGGTGAAGAGCACCAGGGCGACCCGGTCGGCGTCGGCGGCGGTGTCGAGGGGGACCGCGACGGGGTCGGCCTGCTCGAAGACCGCCGCGAAGTCCAGCGCGCCGCCGCTCTCCCCCGCCGTCGCCGGGTCGGTGGCGAGCACCACCCGGTGCCGCAACGCGGGCAGCCCGGGCGCGAGTTCGGCCAGTGCGGCAGCGTGCTCGAAGCCCTCCCAGCGGTCGACCGTGATGCAGACGGCCGCCTCCACCCGGCGCAGCACCCGCGCAAGCTCCCGCGGCCGGATGGTGCACATGATCGGCGCGGCCACCGCGCCCAGCCGGGCGCAGGCCAGCACCAACGGCCCCACCTGCCACCGGTTCGGCAGCTGCAGGGCCACCACCTGCCCGGCCCGGACCCCGAGGCGGTGCAGCGCGGCCGCGAACCGGTCCACCCGCTCGGCGTACTGGGCGTAGCTCAGCCGCACCACCGACGGCCGCCCGTCCGGGCCGAGCTCGGCGGCCACCACGGCGAGCGCGTCGGGGGCGGCCGCCCGGTGGCGGGCCAGGTCGTCGAGGAGCGTGTCGGTGCGCCAGACCCCGGCGGCGTGCCGGCGGGCGAGGTCGAGCGGGGCGGGGCGCAGGGCGGCGAAGGCGGGGGTGGCCGCAGGGGTGTCGGTGGGGGTGTCGGGCACGGCAGGGCCTCCTGGGTAGGCGGGCAGGGCCCGGTACTCCTACCCACTCTGCGGCCCTCACTCAATGGCCTAGACCTCAGTGGTCCAGACCCTTGACGCGGACACCCGGCGGTGCCACGGTACAGACGACCCCGCCGTGCGCGCCCCCAGCCGCGCCGCCTCCGCGTCCCCCCACTACGTCGAGCCTGCGCCGACGCGCCCGCCGTGGGTCGTTCCCTCCCCGTCACCCAGAAGGGATCGATCGACCATGCACGTCCACTCCGCCAAGCAGGGGTTAGGCGCCGGCCTGGCCACCGTCCTGCTGCTGGTCGGCGTCGCCGCCTTCGCCGGCGGCAACCCGGCCGCCGCCGACCCGAACAGCACCACCCCCGTCAGCGCCGGGCCCGCCACCTTCACCCAGGCCGTGCCGACCGGCCAACCCTCGCAGTACGACACGCCGTTGGAGCGGTGCGCCAACGGCGTCAACCACCCGATCAGCGGCCCCGACCCGATCCTCGGCGAGCCGCTGACCACCCAGTTCACCAGCAACGTCGGCCTGTCCGAGTACGTGACCTTCAGCGGCAACCAGTACTACGGCGACTGGCAGTTCGTCTTCACCAACACCTCCTCGCAGACCCTCGCCACCGACTGCGCGCTGCTGATCTTCCGCGCGCCGTCCGGCTCCGACGACCACAGCTACAGCGCCACCCAGCAGTACGGCCACCCCCAGCAGGACTACCTGGAGGTGCCGCGCGGCGACGGGACCTCCTTCTACATCGCCCGCCTCGGCTTCCACGACGTGCCACTGGCGCAGCGGCAGGTCGCCCCGGGCCAGTCCTTCACCTACACCCTCGGCGGCGCCCCGAACCCCGCGATCACCCTCGAGCAGATGCGCGACTCGCTGAAGTTCAGCGCCGACCTCGATCTGACGGCCAACCAGTCGTTGATCGAGCACTACGGGACCAACCGGCTGACGAACTGACGACTCGTCAGTCCTGCTGACCCGGTGGTCGGGTCGGGGTACCGGGGAGGCCTCGACCCGACCACCGCCGCCGGCCCGGCCAGCCCGGTACGTCCGGCATGTCCGGCCCGGCACGGCCTGGCCCGGTTCCGACGTGGAGGCCGCCTTGCGCCGAACCTCGCTCCACCCTGCCCCCGCCCTCCTGCTGACCGCCGCCGCCCTGGTCACCCTCACCGCCGGGTGCTCAGCCGGTCCCGCGCACTCCGGCACCGCGACAACGCCCCAGCCGCGCCAGGCCACGGCGGTCGCCACCGAGGAGTTCGGCCTGCTCGCCGGCGGCGGCTGGGCGCAGGCCTGGAGCCTCTGGGATCCGGGCGCCCGCCAGACCATCACCCAGGCCGACTTCGTCCGCCTCAACACCGAGTGCCGCCCCGCCCTCGGCACCCCGTACGTCATCGACCGGAGCGCCACGCTGGACGCGACCACCGTGCAGGTCGACTGGCACCGGGCGGCCACCGCGACCGGCGCGGGCACCGGTACCAGCACCGGCGCCTCCGGCAGCAACACCGTGCGCTACCAAGGCGGCCGGTGGACCTTCGTGCCCGACCCGGCGACCCTGGCGGGCTACCGGCTCGGCGTCGACCGGCTGGTGCAGCAGCGACGGGCCGCGGGCGCATGCCACTGACCACCCGCCGCCCCCGACCGCGCCGCCGCACCCTCGCCCTGTCCCTCGCCGCCGCGCTGGCGCTCGGCCTGCTGCTCGCCGCAGCCGGTCCGGCCGCCGCGCACGCCGCCCTGCGCTCCGCCACGCCCGCGAACGGCGCCGTGCTCGGCAGCGAGCCGCGGCAGGTGCAGCTGGCCTTCTCGGAACGGGTGCTGCCGGACCTGAGTGCCGTCCGGGTAGTCGGCCCCGACGGTCGCCGCGTCGACAGCACCGCCCCGCCGAGCGCCGACCCCGCCGGCGACACCCTCACCGTCCCCCTCCGCCCCGACCCGGACCAGGGCACCTTCGTCCTCAGCTGGCGGGTCACGGCCTCCGGCGACGGGCACACCACCACCGGCTCGCTCACCTTCTCGGTGGGCGCCCCCAGCCGCACCGCCGCCCAGGACGCCGGCGGCCCGGACCGGGTCACCGACGCGGTCCTCGACCTCGCGCTCTGGCTGGGCCTGGCCGGCCTGGCCCTGCTGGTCGGCTCGACCGCGGTCCGCCTGTGCTGCCTGCCCCCCACCGCCCCGCCCGCCGCGACCGACCTCCGTGGGCCCGCCACCCTCGGCTGGACCGCCCTGCTGCTCGGCACGCTGCTCCAGCTCTTCGCCTACGGCCCCGACACCCGCGGCGACTCGCTCGCCCACCTCGCCGACCGCTCACTGCTGGCCGCCACCCTCCCCACCCACCAGGGCAAGCTGCTGGTCGCCCGGATCCTGCTGCTCGCGCTGACCGCCTCGGTGAGCGGCCTGCTCGCCCGCCGCACCGCCACCGCCACCGTGCTCGCCACCGCGCTGGCCCTGCTGCTCGCCCTCACCTGGAGCGGGAGCAGCCACGCCACCGACGGCACCCTGGTCCCGCTCGCGCTGCTCGCCACCACCCTGCACGTCACCGCGATGGCCGTCTGGGCGGGCGGGCTGGCCACCCTGGCCGTGCTGCTCACCCGCCTGCCGGCCGCGGACCTGCTCCCGGTCACCGCCCGCTTCTCCCGGCTCGCCCTGGCCGCGGTGGCCCTGCTCGTCGTCACCGGCACCTACCAGGCCTGCCGCGAGCTCGGCAGCCCAGCCGCGCTGACCGGCACCGGCTTCGGCCTCCTGCTGCTGCTCAAGACCGGCCTGCTGACCCTGGTCCTCGCGGTCGCGGCGACCAGCCGCTCCCGCCGCTCCCGTGGATATGACATCGCCCACGCCCGCCGCACCGTCCTGCTCGAACTCGGCGGCGTCACCGCGATCCTGATCGTCACCGTCCTGCTGCTCGCCAGCACCCCGGCCACCGGCTGACCGCCGCCCGGCTGCCGCCCACCACCGGCTCCTGTTACGCTTTCGCCGCTGCTCACATATCGGATATGACGTCAGGCAAGACCTGCTACGGGGGGAACGAGCATGGTCGAGGCACCGACGTACCCGACCGACAGCGCAGGCGAGGCCGGATCGTGGGCCGCGAACGCCCGACTCGGCGACGCACCGCTGGGCCTCGCCCTGGCCGCCGTCGAAGGGTCCGTCTATCTCATGATGCGGTTCTGCGTCGGCCTCGAGTCCTGGTGCGACGGCAACCGCCTCGCCGCGGACCCCGGTTGGGCCGCCGCGCTGAGCGCCAGGACCCATGCGCAGGTCGCCCACTGGACCCTCGGACTGGCCCTCGCCGCGCTGGCCGTCGCCGCCCTCGCGGCCTGGCAACGTGCGGGGCGGGCGGCCGGCCTGCAGCTGGCGGCGGCCCTGGTGTTCGTCCTGCTGCTCGGCGCCGTGCCGCCGGCGAACCAGGCGGGGACCGCGCCGGGTGCACCGCAGCGCAGTGCGACGGTGACCTCCCCGGCCGGTCGCACCTGACCGGGAATTCGGCGGCCCGCCCCGCCGCCGGGTGCTTGAATGCGGGGATGCACTCAGCTCCCGGCGTCGACATTCCCGGCCTCCAGGTCCTGCGCGTGTTCACCGCCCCGGACGGGCGGTTCGGCAACGCCCTGGGCGTCGTCCGCGAGGGCGCCACCGTGCCCGAGGTGGCGGCGCGGCAGGCCTTGGCCCGGCGCGCCGGGTTCAGCGAGACCGTCTTCGTCGACGACCCGCAGCGCGGCACCGTCGACATCTACACGCCCGGCGGGCAGCTCCCGTTCGCCGGCCACCCGCTGATCGGCGTCGCCCACCTGCTGCGCTGCACCGAACTGCGGCTCCCGGTGGGCACCGTGGGCGCCCGCCACGAGTCCGACCGCACCTGGATCACCGCCCGCCCCGAGTGGGCCCCGCCGCGGACGCTGCGCCGCCACGCCGACGCCGCGGAGGTCGAGGCGCTGGCCGTCCCCGCCCCGGGCGAGTGGATCTACGCCTGGGCCTGGGAGGACGAGCAGCTCGGCCGGGTCCGCGCCCGCGGCTTCCCCGGCCGC
Source organism: Kitasatospora sp. LaBMicrA B282 (assembly GCF_050325825.1). Lineage (NCBI taxonomy): Bacteria > Bacillati > Actinomycetota > Actinomycetes > Kitasatosporales > Streptomycetaceae > Kitasatospora > Kitasatospora sp. LaBMicrA B282. Next base: position 64,624 of record NZ_JBNQTI010000012.1, on the reverse strand, counting down.
GGTGACGGCATCGACGAGGACGAGGCCACCGGCGCCGCCGCCCTGCTGCTCACCCACGCCCTCGGCCGGCCGCTGACGATCACCCAGGGCAGCGGCTCGGTGATCCACACGGCACCGCGGGCCGACGGCTCGATCGAGATCGGCGGCCGGGTGACCGTCCCGGAGTCCCCCGCGGCGGACGCGTGACCGGCCACCCAGAGGCCGCCCCGCCGACCATGCTCTGCGTGCTCGGCCCGCCGGCCGTCGGCAAGATGACGGTGGGTCAGGAGATCGCCGACCGCACCGGGCTGCGACTGTTCCACAACCACCTGACCATCGAACCGGTGCTACGGTTCTTCGAGTTCGGCAGTCCGCCGTTCCGCCGGCTGGTCGACGGCTTCCGGCAACAGCTGATCGAGGAGGTCGCCGCAAGCGACCTGCCCGGGCTGGTCTTCACCTTCGTCCGGGCCTTCGACCGCCCCGAGGACCAGCGCGCCCTGGAGGAGTACACCGAGCCGTTCCGCCGCCGCGGCGGGCGGGTGCGCTTCCTGGAGCTGGCGGCGGACCAGCAGGCTCGCCTCCGTCGCAACGAGAGCCCGTCCCGGCTCGCCGAGAAGCCGTCCAAGCGGGACGTCGAGCAGTCCCGGCGGATCCTGCTGGACCTGGACGAGCGGCACCGCCTCAACTCGGCCGGGGAGTTCGACCACCGCGAGGACTACCTGCGGCTGGACAACACGCACCTCGAACCGGCGGAGGTCGCCGAGCGCGCCATCGCGCACTTCGGGCTGCGGCGGCGGCTCACCTGACCCGCTCCGCCTCCTCCGCCGCCGCCAGCAGCTCGGTGACGATCTCGATCCCCAGCGCGTAGGCCGGCGCCCCCGCGGTGATCAGTGCGGTCTCGGCGACCCCGACCAGCTCGGCGAGCCCGGCGCCGGCGTGCAGCGCCCCGCGGGCGTGGATCCGGGCGGGCGCGGGGCGGCCGAGCGCCAGCAGCTGGCCGAAGTGGACGAGCTGCTGCACCCGGGCGCCGAGCGGGCTGTCGGTCAGCACCAGGTGGCGCAGCGCCATGAACGCCTCCTCGGTGGGCAGCCGGTCGAAGGTCCGGGCCACCCGCAGCCGGTCCTCCGCCCCGGGCGGGACCGCGCCGAGCGTGCTGCGGTAGCGGGCGCGCAGGGCCTCGGCGCGCAGTGCCTCGGCGCGCCGGGCGGTGTCGTCCGCCGTCGGGCTCCCACCGGCCGTCGCCTCGCCGCCGGCCGTCAGGTCCTCGCCCGCCATCACGCCACCACCCGCGCCATCGAGGCGCGGACCGCCTCCAGCGCCCCCGTGGGGAAGTCCACCGCCCCGCCGAGCGCCCGCGCCGCCAGCTCCGCCTCGGCGCTCTCCTCGATCGCCGTCACCAGCTGCGCGGCGCCCTGCGGATCGGCGCCGAAGACCAGCAGCCCGTGGTTGGCCAACAGCACCGCGGCCGTCGTCGGGCGCTGCTCCAGCACCGCGGCGATGCCCCGGACCGAGACGTCGGACCCGCGCGGCCCCCAGGGCACCACGGGCACCTCCTCGGCCTGCCCGAAGCGCAGCATCGGCTCGGTGCGGCACGGCAGCGGCCGGTGGGCCACCGCGAAGGCGGTCGCCGCGGGCGAGTGGGTGTGGATCACCGCCCCCACCTGCGGGCGGGCCCGGTAGACGATGCTGTGCATGGCGATGATCTCGGCACCGGCCGCGCGGAGTTGGCCGTCCACCACCTCGCCGTCGAAGTTCAGCGTCGCCATCTCGTCGGCCTTCAAGTCACGCACCCACCCCGGGGAGAGCAGGAACCGCTCGCCGTCCAGCCGTGCACTCAGGTTGGCGTGCCCGGAGTGCGACATCACCCCGGCGACGAAGAGCTGCCGGGCGGCGGCGACGAGCTCATCGGCCGTGCCCGCTTCACGTGTATCGGTCATCACGGAGTCTCCCTGTTCTCCTCGCCGGCGGCTCGGTGTTGCGCCGCCGGCCCACTGCTGGAAGCCTCCGACTTGAACCATGGTTGAAGTCAAGCGTCCGAGTGGTTGCGCAGGAGAACAGGAGGAACGCGGTGCTGATGACCATCGGCCGGCTCGCCGAACTCACCGGTGTGCCGGCCTCGGCCATCCGATACTGGGAGCGGCACGGCCTGCTCCCGGCCCCCGAACGCCAGGGCGGCCAGCGCCGCTACCCACCGGAGGCCGCCGAGCGGATCGTGCTGCTGCGCAAGTGCCAGCAGGCCGGCCTGACCCTGGCCCAGATCCGTGAGTTCCAGGAGGACCAGCCGCGCCGGGCGGCGATGATCCGCACCAAGCTCGTCGAGATCGAACAGCTGATGGTCGACCTCGACCACGCCCACCAGTTGATGACCCACGCCCTCCGGTGCAGCAAGCAGGACATCCTCGCCTGCCCGACCTTCCGCGCCCAGATGGCGACCTGGCGGCAGCCCGGCTGACGCCGACTGTCAGTGGTCACCGGCAAACTGATGCCCGATCACAGCGCCACGACGACACGGACAGGTGGTACACAGTCATGACCGCACCGGTGAAGGGTCCCGCCAGCTACTTCCCCTCGATCGAGGCGAAGTACGGCCGTCCCGTCGCAGAGTGGCAGGAGCTCATCCGCACCTCGCCGCTGACCAAGCACATGGAGTTGGTCGCCTGGCTCAAGACCGAGCACAGCCTGGGCCACGGCCACGCCAACGCGCTGGTCGCCCACACCCTCGCCGCGGGCAAGGCCGCGTAGCGAGTGGTCAGCGCGCACCCATGAGGCTCGCCGGATCCCCGTGGTAGAAGGCGTGGAAGTCGATGGCGGCGACGTACTGGTGTCCCGTCTTGGCGAAGTCGGGCGCGAGCACCGGCTGCCAGGTGAGGTAGACGTCCGGACTACCGGCCTTGCCGTCGGAGCCCACGCCGGCCAACCACGGCTGATCGTCCTTGCTGTCGGGCGCGTGCGGGGGACCTGGCAGCCGGCCGACCTCGACCGACAACGTGACGCCCGGCCCGGTGGCGCTCCGGCGGTAGTCGGCCCCCACCGTGAACCGCTGCGCCGCTGCCGCCTGCGCTGCGGCTTCAGGATCGACGCCGGGCAATGGCTGGTGCGCCGCGTTGAACTGCGCAGCGAGCCCCTGTGTCGGTCCGGTGCTCCAGCCCAGCGCGGCAACAGTCTGGTCGAGCTCGGTCAGGCGCTGCTGGAGGTCGCCGTCGAAGCCGACGTAGGCCACGGCGACTCGTCGGCAGACGACCGGCGACCAGGAGTCACTGCCGCCGAAGCTCCCGCTGAACCTTTCGTCGGACTCGCAGAAGTCCACCAGGGACGAGGCGAGCGGTTCCGCCCAGGGCAGTTGGGCGCGAAGTTGCGGAAGTTGGCTGTCCATCAGCGCCGTGACCTGCTGGTCGGCCGCCCGGACCGCCGGAGCGTAGGCCACGGCCTTGACGTTCGGCGGGTCGGGATGCCCCCGCTCGTAGAGTGACCAGAAGCCCCACCCGATCCAGGCCACGAACACCGCCACCAGCGCGATGATCGCGGTCGCCACCCGCGACGGCGCCGCCGCGTCGAGCGCCGTGCGCGCGGGCAGCGTGTTGCGAGTTCCGTGCATGCCGCATCCCCCCGTGAAGCTCCCCCGTCGGCCACGCGTCCTCATCTTGCACGGGCTGTCACGCCGCCGAGAACACCGTTACGGCGTAGGTGCCGCAACGGTTCGGTACCGGCGCCTCGGGCACCTGAGGATCAGCATCATGCCGCCGTCCTGTCACAGGCGGGACTCACCAGATCAGCACACCGCCCGCGGCCTGCTCCGCCCGCGCGCAGGCGTGTTCGATGTTCCGCAGCCGAGCCGAGATCTGCTGGACGGACCGGTCGAGCGGCTTCGCGGAGTCCGCGGCGCGGGCCACCAGTTCGAGGTTGGCGCGGAGCAGGGCGCACTCATCCAGGAAGGCCGGGACCTGGTCCGGTGCCACGGCGAGCTGATCTCCGGTGGCCAGCACCGGGAAGAAGCGCGCCCCGAGCGAGCGGACGGTCTCCGACCCCCACACGATGGTGCGCCATCGCTCGGGGCCCGCGAGGTCGGACGCGCCCACGGGGACGTCCAGGACCTTCAGCCGGCCGCCCTGATCGACGAGGAACACATCCACGGACAAACTCATCGCGCGTCAGAGGAGGTGGTCCGCGGCGCCGGCCTTGATGGCGAGGATGAGGGCGCGGAGGGAGGGGAGGGTGTCGGTGAGGGGGTGGTCTTCCTGACCGGCGACGGCAATGTAGGCGTTGCCGTCGAGGTCGGTGCCGAGGCGGAAGCAGCTGTTGCCTTCAGAGCAGAAGGGATCTTCCCAAGTGATCGGGGACATGGTCGCCCTCCGGGAGTGAGTGCCGGGGCGACGGAGACCCATCGCCCCGGCGGCATCAGGGACTAGAGGAGATGGTCGGCCTTACCCGCCTTGATGTCGAGGATGAGCGCACGGAGGGCGTCGACCGAGTCGGTGATCGGGCGGTGCTCCTGGCCGGCGACCGCGATATAGGCGTTGCCGGCCATGTCCTTGCCGAAGCGAAAGCAGTTGTTTCCCTCCGCACAGAAGGGATCCTCCCAAGCAATGTGCGACATCCGTACTCCTCAAAGCTCACGTGCGATGCTGTGGATGAACTCTCGTGACTCTTCAGGCGGCAGAGCCACCTCTGACATCCAAGCAAGGTGCATCCGATACTTCGCCAGCTGGGCCTCCGCATGCGTGAACACCGGCCCGTGAGCCGAGTCCAGTTGCACGGTATCGAGCTGCGGCACGACACCCTCGGCGTAGAGCAGGGCATGCCCCGCGCCCGGAAAGGCTCCGCACTCCACGGTCAGGACACGCAGAGTGATGTTCTCTCGCGTTGACACCTCACACAGGTATTCAAGCTGAGCACGAGTCACCTGACGGCCGCCGAACTGCATGCGAAGTGCGGCCTCATGGATGTAACCGACATAGGGAAGTGGCTTGTCCCGCTCAAGCACACGCTGTCGCTCCAAGCGATTGTTCACTCGAAGCTCGACCTCCAGCCGGGACATCGGCGGCAGACCCGCCCCGAACACGGCCCGTGCATAGTCTTCGCTCTGGAGAAGACCCGGCAAGTGCACGGCCTGCCAGGTCTGCACACGCGCCGCGTGCCACTCCACTTCGGCAATATCGAGCAGTCCCGACGGCAGGGTTCCTCGGTACTCCTCCCACCACCCGCTCTCCTTGCTGTCAGCCATGTCGACCAAAGCGTCGACGTACACCGGTTCCATGCACGCATAGTTGCTGGTCAGGGTCCGAACCCGCTCCGCTGTGATCGCTCGGACGCCTGACTCCATGTTGGAGATCTTCGTGCGGTCAAGTCCCAGCAGACCAGCCGCATAGTCGGTAGTGACCCCGGCAGCGAGGCGGAGCTTTCGCAGTTCAGCGCCAAGCCGTCGCTGGCGCTCCGTGGGGACAGATCGAGTCGGCATGCCGTCCTCTCAAGCTGAGTTGACACCAAGTCTGCCCCTGTTGGCGAACCTGGTCCAACTCGAAAGTGGCAATTGCCACCGAAGTGGTGGCACCCTAGCAGCCGATCCGCTAGCTTGAAGTAGCAGGGCCATCACGGTCAGCAATAGCCCCGTCGTGCCCCCGGGCATCACCCTGCTCGCCCACTCACCGCACCCCCGCGAGGAGTCAGCCATGCCTGAAATCCCGCTTCCCACCCTCACCCCCACCCACCGCACGCGCCCCACCACCCTCACCACCCCCACGCCCGCCATCCCCCGGCTGTGGCGGTTCCCGGCCGAACTCGCTTCCGTCGCCCGGGCGCGCGCCGCGCTCCAGGCCGCGCTCCGGGGCGCACCCACGCCCCTCCACTCCCCGCAACTCTCCTACGAGCTGCGCCTGATCGCTTCCGAGCTGGTCACCAACGCGATCCGGCACGGGTGCCACCCGGACCCCGTGCGCGCTGCCGAGGAGAACATCGAGCTCCTCTTCTGGACCGCCGACGGCCACCACTGGCTGGCCGTCTCCGACCCGGGCTCCGGCCGACCGGCCCTCGCGGCCACCGCCGACACCCGCGACCCGCTGGCCTGCGGCGGGCGCGGCCTGGTCCTGGTGGAGGCGCTCAGCGACATCTGGGCGGTCGTCCCGCGCCCGACCCGCGGAAAGACCGTCGTCGCCGGGATCCGACTGGGCCTCAGCTGACGTCCTCCTCAACGCGCGGCGGCTGCCCCGCCAGGAGGGGACGGGGCAGCGGCCCGAACGAGCGCCTCCACCGCCCGCACCGGCCCACCGCGGCCCCTGAGGACGATCAGGTGTCAGGTGACGGAAGAGCTGGGGCGCTCCACCAAAACAACGTCACGCCAACGGCCCTGATGGCGGCCCAGGCGCTCGCGGGTTCCGACGACCCGGAAGCCGGCCCTGGCGTGCAGGGCGAGGCTGGCGGTGTTCTCGGGGAAGATGCCCGACTGGACGGTCCAGATCCCGGCGGCGTCGGTGGAGTCCAGCAACGCCAGCAGCAGGGCCAGACCCACGCCCCGGCCCCGGGCGTCGGGGTGCACGTAGACGGAGTGCTCGACCACCCCGGCGTAGGCGCACCGGTCCGAGACCGGCGAGACGGCGGCCCAGCCCAGCACCCGGCCGACGCCGTCGGCACCGGAACCGACGGCTACCAGACGGTGCTCGGCGAGCCGGGAGGCGTCGAAGGCCTCCCAGGTCGGGGCAGTGGTCTCGAAGGTGGCGTCGCCGCCGTCGATCCCGGCCTGGTAGATCGCCAGCACCTGCTCGGCGTGCCGGGGCAGCATCCCGGTGACGGTCACCGCGGCAGCGCTCACGCGGCGGCCTCGATGCCGAGCTCGGCGAGCAGGTGCCGGATGCGCTGCTCGATCTGGTCGCGGATCGGCCGAACGGCGTCCACGCCCTGACCGGCCGGGTCGTCCAGCTTCCAGTCCAGGTACCGCTTGCCGGGGAAGTACGGGCAGGCGTCGCCGCAGCCCATGGTGATCACCACGTCGGACGCCTGCACCGCCTCGATGGTGAGCACCTTCGGGGTCTCGGCGGAGATGTCGATGCCGACCTCGCGCATCGCCTCGACCACGGCCGGGTTCACGGTGTCGGCGGGGGCGGAGCCGGCAGAGCGGGCCTCGACCCGCTCGCCACCGAGGTGGCTGAGGAAGGCGGCGGCCATCTGGGAGCGACCGGCGTTGTGGACGCAGACGAACAGCACGGACGGGACGGCGGCGGGAGCGCTCACGGGTTCTTCCGTCCGGTGACCCCGGCGGCCGGGGTCTCCAGCAGCGCGGACAGCTTGGCCAGCGCGGCCGGCAGCACCCAGTAGTAGACCCAGGTGCCACGCCGCTCCGAGCCCACCAGCCCGGCCTCGCGCAGCACCTTCAAGTGGTGCGAGATCGTGGGCTGGGACACGTCGAACGGGCCGGTCAGGTCACAGACGCACGCCTCGCCGCCCTCGTGCGAGGCGATCAGCGACAGCAGCCGCAGCCGCACCGGGTCCGACAGCGCCTTGAACATCCGCGCCAGGTCGACGGCGGCCTCCTCGCCCAGCGGTTCGCGGACCAGCGGTGAGCAGCACACCACGGCGTCGTCCTGCCCGAGGACGGCCAGCTCTGAATTCGACATACGTCTATATTGACCCCCGTCTAATCATGGAGGCAAGCTTGCTGTATCGACAGATGTCGAAACAGCACCTCGGATCAGGGAGACCGCCATGTCCCGTGTCCAGCTCGCCCTGCGCGTCGCCGACCTCGAAGGCTCCATCGCCTTCTACACCAAGCTCTTCGGCACCGAGCCCGCCAAGCGCCGCCCCGGCTACGCGAACTTCGCCATCGCGGAGCCCCCGCTCAAGCTCGTCCTGATCGAGGGCGAGCCCGGCGAGGACACCCGCCTGGACCACCTCGGCGTCGAGGTCGCCGCCACCGAGCAGGTCACCGCCACCACCACCCGCCTCCAGGACGCCGGCCTGGCCACCTTCGAGGAGAGGGACGCCTCCTGCTGCTACGCGCTCCAGGACAAGGTGTGGGTGCACGGCCCGGGCCGGGAGCCCTGGGAGGTCTACGTGGTCAGGGCCGACGCCGACACCCTCGGCAGGAGCGCCGACAGCACGCCGGACGCCTGCTGCGCCACCACCGCCTGCTGCACCCCGGAGGAGCAGGCCATCGACCCGACCCGCACCGCGGCGGAGGCGAAGGCAGCCGCCGACTGCGCGTGCGGCGGCTGACGGCGGCGAACCGGCCCGCGATCGCAGCCGCAGTGCCGACTTGACGACGTGTCACATGCCGGTCCGCAAAGCAGCCGCCCGCCGACCTCGGCAGACACGTCGACGGAACTCAACGGTCAGTCCCCTTCCCAGCCCGGATCCACGCCGCCGGCCGCCACGTCCTGACCACAGCACCGATGGTCGAACCTCGCCAACCGCCCGCCCGAGCTGCCAGAGTAGGCACCGACTTGCTACCTGGTCGGGGGGACTGGATGACAGTGGGGGACGGCACGGACCTGGTCACGGCCGTGGTGCAGGCGCTGGCCCGGTCGGCGACCGGCGCCACCGGCGCGCCGCTCGGGCCGGACCTGGTGGCCCGGCTGCGGGAGCGGCTGTTCCGCACCGGGGCAGGCGCCTGGGCGCTCGGTCAGGTCGAGGCGGCGCCGGAGAGCGAGCCGGCCCGGGCACACCTCGCCGACGCGGTGCGGGCGTTGCTGGCCACCGAACCCGAGCTCGCGCAACAGGTGCAGGCCGGGCTGGCCGCAGCCGGCCAGATCCCGACCCCACTCGGCGTCGGCGGCGACCACCTGGCCAACGCGCCCCGGCGGAACCGGATCGGCACGGTGGTCGGCGTCCTGGTCGTGCTGGCGGGCCTGATCGCCCTCGGGCTGCACTTCGGCGGCCACGGCGGCGCTCAGCCCGGGCGGCCGAACGCCGGCCAGGGCGGCGGCGTGCTGCCCGATCCCGCCCGGGCGCAGAGCGTACTGCCCGACCTCCAGGCGCTCCCCGCCGGCTGGCAGCTGCAGGACGGCCCCACCTCGACCACGGCCCTCCCGGCCTGCGCCGCCGCGGCCACCGATCTGTCGACCGCACTCTGCGACGGGCTGTACGGCTACGCCAACGAGTCGTTCACGGACGGCAACGGCACCGAGGTGGACTTCGGCATCTACACGGGCCGGTCCGCCGGGTGGGCGAGCACCGCGTACGACCGGCTCACCGGCCTGGCCGGCAAGGCCGGCACCCGCCGGCTGACGCCCCTGCCGGGCCTCGGCGACCGCGCGAGCACCGGGGAGGACGACCAGGGCGGCGGCGTGATCGTCCAGTTCGGGAGCACGTTGCTGGTCGTCTCGGAGCAGCCGCAGGACTCCGCCACCGGCTGGGACCACAGCAACGGGATCGCTCTGGCCCGGATGTTCGTCAACCGCACCCAGCAGGCACTGGACGGGCGGACGCCCACTGCCGGGATGCCACGGTGAGCGTCACCGCCACCAGCGCCAGCACGGCCACCGCCAGGTTCAGGTGGTGCGGGAACACCCCCGCGTCCACCACGTGCCCGTCGCCGACCACGCACCCGAACCGCAGCGGCACGAAGGAGGGGTCGTAGCCGGCCACCTGGTCGGAGCCGGTCGCCGCCCGGCAGACCCGGGCCTGCGCCTGGTCGTCGAGGAAGAGCGCCCGTTCCAGCCCCCAGCTGTACAGCGCCACCGCCGCGCCCCAGGCCAGCGAGGCGGCGGAGTCGAGCAGCGGCTGCCGCTCCCGGGCCCGGCTCAGCCGCCAGGCCCCGGATCCCAGCAGCCAGCCGCCGACCAGCACCCCGACCGGCAGCAGCACCAGCACCACCAGGTCGTCGAAGCTGCGGTAAGCCCCGTCCCCGGTCACCCTGTTCCCCCGATCCTCGCCCGACCGCCCCATCCTCGCCCGCCACGCTCCCCCGTGCCCTCCCCCCGGGGCACGAACCCACCCCCGCCGACCAGCGGGTAGATTCCCGTCATGCCCCGTCACCAGGTCGTCGCGCTGCTCAACGACCCGCAGTCGCTCTTCGAACTCGCCTGCGCCGCCGAGGCCTTCGGCACCGAGCGGCCGGGGCTGCCGTCCCACTACGAGCTGCGGCTGTGCACCCGGAACCCGGGGCCGGTGGCAACCACCCTCGGGGCACCGCTGCTGGTGACCGCCGGGCTGGAGGCGCTCGACGCGGCGGACACCGTGGTCGTCCCGGGCTGGCAGCCGGCCGGCGCCCCGGTGCCGGAACCGGTGCTCGCCGCCCTGCGTGCCGCGCACCGGCGCGGGGCCAGGATCGTGTCGATCTGCACCGGGGCGTTCGTCCTCGCCCAGGCCGGCCTGCTGGACGGCCGCCGCGCCACCACGCACTGGAACCGCACCGCCCAACTCGCCGCCGCCTTCCCCACCGTGCAGGTGGAGCAGGACGTCCTGTACGTGGACCTGGCGGACGTGGCGACCAGCGCGGGCTCCGGCGCGGGCGTCGACCTGTGCCTGCACCTGATCCGCCGCGACCACGGCGCCGCCTACGCCGCCCAGGTGGCCCGGCACATGGTGCTGCCCCCGCATCGCGAGGGCAGCCAACTCCAGTACGCCGCCCGGCCCGTCCCCGCCCGGGCGGACGAGTCCCTGGCGCCGCTGCTGGAGTGGGCCGCCGAGCGGCTGGACACCCGGCTCACCCTCCCGCTGCTCGCCCGCCGCGCCGGGGTCTCCGGGCGCACCCTGGCCCGGCGCTTCACCGAGCAACTCGGCGTCAGCCCCGGCCAGTGGCTGTTGCAGCGGCGGATCGACGCGGCCCGGGTGCTGCTGGAGCAGACCGACCTGCCGGTGGAGGCGATCGCCGGCAAGGTCGGCCTCGCCTCGGCCGTCAACCTGCGCCGCCGCTTCCACACAGCGCTGGGCACCACGCCTGGGGCCTACCGCCGCACCTTCGGCGAACGCGGGTAGGGCGGAGCACCGGACAGCGCGAAGGGCGGCCACCCACGGCGGCCGCCCCTACGCGCTCCTGCTGACGTGCCCGAGAACCTAGTCCCGGAACACCCCGCCCTCCGCCGCCACCCGCTCCAGCATCGGCGGCGGCGTGAACCGCTCCCCGTACGCGGCCGCCAGCTCCCGGGCCCGCGCGGTGAACCCGGCCACGCCGCCCGGGTAGCCGTTGATGTACTGGAGCACGCCGCCGGTCCAGGCCGGGAAGCCGATCCCGAGGATCGAGCCGACGTTGGCGTCCGCCACCGAGGTGAGCACGCCCTCCTCCAGGCAGCGCACCGTGTCCACCGCCTCGGCGAAGAGCATCCGCTCCTTCAGGTCCTCGAACGGGACGTCCACGCCCTCGCGCCCGAAGTGCTCGCGCAGGCCGGGCCAGAGCAGGCCGCGCCTGCCGTTCTCGTCGTAGTCGTAGAAACCGGCGCCGCCGCTGCGCCCCGGCCGGCCGAACTCCTCCACCATCCGGTCGAAGACCACCTCGGCCGGGTGCGGGAGGTACTCCTGCCCGGCCTCCTCGGCGGCCCGCTGCGCCTCGCCGCGGATCCTGCGCGGCAGCGTGAGGGTCAGCTCGTCGAGCAGCGAGAGGACCTTGGCGGGGTAGCCGGCCTGGGCGGCGGCCTGCTCGATGCTGGCGGGCTCGACGCCCTCGGCCACCATCGCCACTCCCTCGTTGATGAACTGGCCGATCACCCGGGAGGTGAAGAAGCCGCGCGAGTCGTTGACCACGATCGGCGTCTTGCCGATCCGGCGGACCAGGTCGAAGGCGCGGGCCACCGCCTCGTCGCCGGTCGCCTGCCCCTTGATGATCTCGACCAGCGGCATCTTGTCGACCGGCGAGAAGAAGTGCAGGCCGATGAAGTCGGCGCGGCGCTCGACGCCTTCGGCGAGCAGCGAGATCGGCAGGGTCGAGGTGTTGGAGCAGAGCAGCGCGTCCGGCGCCAGCACCTCCTGCACCTCCTGGAACACCTTGTGCTTGAGCGAGACGTCCTCGAAGACCGCCTCGATCACCGCGTCGCAGCCGGCCAGGTCGGCCGTCTCGGCGGTCGGGGTGATCCGGGCCAGGAACTCCTCGCGCTGCTCGGCGGTGCTGCGCCCGCGGGCCACCGCCTTGTCCAGCAGGCCGGCCGAGTAGGCCTTGCCGCGCTCGGCCGCCTCGACGCTGACGTCCTTGAGCAGCACCTCCAGCCCGGCCTTGGCGCAGGCGTAGGCAATGCCCGCGCCCATCATCCCGGCACCCAGCACGGCGACCTTGCGCACCTGCCGCTCCGGGATGCCGGCGGGCCGCGAGGCACCGGCGTTGACCGCCTGGGTGTCGAAGAAGAGCGCCTGGATCATGTTCTTGGCGGTCTGGCCGCAGACCAGCTCGGTGAAGTACCGCGCCTCGATCACCAGGGCGTTGTCCACGTCCACCTGGCTGCCCTCGACGGCCGCGGCCATGATGTTGCGCGGGGCCGGGTAGGGGGCGCCGTTCAGCTGCTTGCGCAGGTTGGCCGGGTAGGCGGGCAGCTGGGCGGCGAGCGCCGGGGTGGCGGGGGTGCCGCCGGGGATCTTGTGACCCTTGACGTCCCAGGGCTGCTGGGCGCTCTCGTTGGCCAGCACGAAGGCCCGCGCCTTGGCGAGCAACTCGTCCTGATCGGCCGCCAGTTCGTGCACCAGGCCGTGCTGCACGGCGTCCGCCGGGCGGTACTGACGACCCGTCAGCAACCACTTCAGCAGCGCGTCGGCGATCCCGAGCAGCCGCACGGTGCGCACCACGCCACCGCCGCCGGGCAGCAGGCCGAGGGTCACCTCGGGGAAGCCGAGCTTGCTGCCGGGCCTGTCCAGCGCCACCCGGTGGTGGCAGGCCAGCGCCAGCTCCAGGCCGCCGCCCAGCGCGCTGCCGTTGATCGCGGCGACCACCGGCTTGCCCAGGGTCTCCAGGGTGCGCATGGCCCGCTTGAGGGCCATCGAGTGCTCGAAGAACTCGGCGGCGTTCGCCGGTTCGACGGCACCGAGCATGCGCAGGTCGCCGCCGGCGAAGAAGGTCTTCTTGGCGGAGGTGACGATCACCCCGCGCAGCTCGCCCGCCTCGGCCAGGCCGGCCAGGCGCGCCACCGCGGCCTGGAAGTCGGCCGTGAAGGCGGCGTTCATGGTGTTGACGGACTGGTCGGGGTCGTCCAGGACGAGGGTGACGATGCCCTCCTGGTCCTGCTCCCAGCGGATCACGGTGAGGTCGGTCATGACAGGTGTCTCCAGGAACGTCGGATCAGGACGGCGGTCAGATGCGCTCGACGATGGTGGCGATGCCCATGCCGCCACCCACGCACAGGGTGACCAGGCCGTACCGGAGCTCGCGCCGCTCCAGCTCGTCGATCAGGGTGCCCAGCAGCATCGCGCCGGTGGCGCCCAGCGGGTGCCCGAGGGCGATCGCGCCGCCGTTCACGTTCACCTGCTCGTGGCTGAAGCCGAGTTCGCGCATGAAGCGGAGGGCGACCGCGGAGAACGCCTCGTTGATCTCCACCAGGTCGATGTCGGCGGCGGTCAGGCCGGCCTTGGCCAGCGCCTTGCGGGTGGCCGGCGCCGGGCCGGTGAGCATGATGGTCGGCTCGGAGCCGGAGACCGCGGCGGAGACGATCCGGGCCCGCGGGCGCAGGCCGTAGCGCTCGCCGATCGCGGGCGAGCCGATCGCCACCAGCGAGGCGCCGTCCACGATGCCGGAGGAGTTGCCGGCGGTGTGCACGTGGTCGATCCGCTCCACCCAGTGGTACTTCTGCAGCGCCACCGCGTCGAAGCCGCCGGCCTCGCCGACCCCGGCGAAGGCGGGCTTGAGGCCGGCCAGGGTCTCCACCGTGGTGCCCGGGCGCAGGTACTCGTCGCGCTCCAGCACGACCAGGCCGCTGCGGTCGCGGACCGGGACCACCGAACGGTCGAAGAGGCCGTCCGCCTGCGCCTTGGCGGCGCGCGCCTGGGACTCGGCGGCGAACGCGTCCGCGTCGGCGCGGGTGAAGCCCTCGATGGTGGCGATCAGGTCGGCGCCGACGCCCTGCGGGATGAAGTGGGCCTCGTAGTTGGTCATCGGGTCGGCGAACCAGGCGCCGCCGTCCGAGCCCATCGGAACCCGGGACATCGACTCGACGCCGCCGGCCAGCACCAGCTCCTCCCAGCCCGAACGGACCTTGGCGGCGGCCAGGTTGACCGACTCCAGGCCGGAGGCACAGAAGCGGTTCTCCTGGACGCCGGCCACGGTGTCCGGCAGGCCGGCGGCGATCGCCGCGATCCGGGCGATGTCGGAGCCCTGGTCGCCCAGCGGGCTGACCACGCCGAGCACCACGTCGTCGATCGCGGCCGGGTCCAGCTCGGGCATCCGGGCCCGCAGTTCGCGGATCAGCCCGACCACCAGGTCGACCGGCTTGGTGGCGTGCAGGGAGCCGTTCCGGCCGCGGCCGCGCGGGGTGCGGATCGCCTCGTAGACGTAGGCTTCGGTACTCACGGTTGCTGCCTCTCGGGGGGAGCTCTCGGGGGTGGTCATCCGGGGGTGGTCATCCGGGGGTGGTCACCTGGGGGTGGTCATCGCGTGGACGGGTCGGTGGGCCGGGTCGGGTCGGGCAGGTCGGTGGGCCGGGCCGGCTCGGGCAGGCCCCAGTCGCTGGCCACCTCGGCGGCGTCCGCGCCCGGTCGGGCGGGCGGGCGGCGCAGCGTGGCGGGGGTGGCGGAGAAGCGCGGGGCGGGGGCGGGCTGGGTGACGCCGTGGTGGGTCAGGTAGGTGCCGCGGGCCGCCAGGTGCGGGTCAACGGCCGCCTGGGCGAGCGTCAACACCTGGGTGACGCAGGCGTCCGAGCCCGCGAAGACGGCGGCCCAGTGGGCGCTGTCGCGGCTCGCGAACCGGGTCGCGATCAACGCCCGCAGCTCGGGCCAGCGGCTGCCGTCGTACTGCGCGGGGGCGTCCTCGCCCAGCTCCAGCAGGCGGGCGAACTCGGCGTAGAACTGCGGCTCCAGTGCGGCGACCGCGAAGTGGCCGCCGTCGCGGGCCTGGTACACGGCGTAGCAGGGGGCGCTGCCGTCCAGGAAGTTGACGCCGCGCCGGTCCTGCCAGCGGCCCTCGGCGAGCAGGCCCCAGAAGAGCGTGGCCAGGTGCGCGGTGCCGTCCACGATCGCGGCGTCCACCACCTGCCCCTGCCCGGTGGCCCGGGCGTGCTGCAGCGCCGCCAGCAGGCCGACCACCAGGTAGAGCGCGCCGCCGGCGTAGTCGCCGAGCAGGTTGACCGGGACGGCCGGCGGCCCGTCGGCCGGGCCGATCATGGAGAGCACGCCGGTGAGCGCGATGTAGTCCAGGTCGTGCCCGGCGGTGGCGGCCAGCGGGCCGTCCTGGCCCCAGCCGGTCATCCGGCCGTAGACCAGGGCGGGGTTGCGCTCCAGGCAGGGCTTCGGACCCACGCCGAGCCGCTCGGCGACCCCGGGCCGGTAGCCCTCGATCAGCAGGTCGGCGCGCTCCACCAGGTCGAGCAGCCGGGCCGGGCCGGCCGGGTCCTTGAGGTCGACCAGCACCGAGCGCTTGTTGCGGTTGGTCAGGTCCAGGGCCGGGTCGCCGGCCAGCGGCGAGGCGCTGGGGCGGTCCACCCGGACCACGTCGGCGCCCAGGTCGGCGAGCAGCATCGCGGCGAACGGCCCGGGGCCGATCCCGGCCAGCTCGACCACCCGCACCCCGGCCAGCGGGCCGGGCACGGGGGTGGTGGGTGCGTGGGCACCAGCCGGCGCGTCACCAGTCACCCGGCCGCCTCCTCGCGAGCGTGACAGTAAAGCTGTAACACTCGGGATGGTATGCCGGTGACCGGCGAGTAACAAGAGTGGGCGGGGCCTCGCGGCGGCGCGGCGCGTAGGGTCGCCCGGATGAACCGAGCCGAGCACGCTGAGTACGCCGAGAACCCCGAGGACCGCGGGTACCCCGATCGCCCCGACAGCGCTCACGGCGCTCACGGCGCTCATAGTGCTCATGGCGCTCATGGCGCTCATGGCGCCGGCAGCGCAGAGCGCGCCGATCCTGCGCCGGCTCGGGCTGCTGCCGCTGACCACGGCCACCCGGTACGTCTGGACCCCGCCCGCACTCCCCTGGACCCCGCCCGGACTCCCCCGCGCGGGGGAGCCCGCATCCACCGGATGATCGAGGGCCGAATCAACCGTCGGCTCGAAGACGCGGGCAGCTGACGGTTTGTAGGGTCGGCGACATGGAACGGATCATCACGACCCTGCTCGGTCGCCGGGCCCGGGTGCGCTGGGTGCACCTGGTGCTCGGGGGTGCGCTGCTGATGCCGTTCTGGCTGCTGGCGACGGTGCTGCTGGTCGAGCTGCCGACCGACACCCCGGTGCGCTCGGTGCTGGTCCAGCTGCTCGCGCTGGTGATCGCCGTGCCGCTGGCCTGGGTGGCCGGTCTGCTGCCGGTGGTCCGGGTGCTGGTCGGCACGGCCGCGCGGGCGCTGGCGGCGGCCCGCGCCGGCGAGTTGGCGGTCGGGCCGGCCACCAGTTGGGCGGCCCGGCGGCGCACCGCCGCCTGGTTCTCCCTGCACCTGCTGCTCGGCGCGATCGTCAGCGGGATGTCGCTCTCGGTCGCGCCCGCGGTCCTGGTGCTCTGGTTCTCCCCCGCCACCGTGCGCCGGCTGAGCTGGGCGCACCACCTGCCCTACCCGGTCTCGCTGCTGCTGGGTGCCGGCCTGCTCCTGCTGGTGCTGCTCACCAACGCGGCGGCGGGCGCGCTGCTGGCCCGGTGCGCCCCGGTGCTGCTCGGGCCGACCCCGGCCGAGCGGCTCGCCGCCGCCGAGCAGCGCGCCCTGCTGCTGGCCCAGCGCAACCGCCTGGCCCGCGAGTTGCACGACTCGGTCGGCCACGCGCTCAGCGCGGTGTCGATCCAGGCCGCGGCGGCCGCCCGGGTGCTGCGCAGCGATCCGGAGTTCGCCGCCGAGGCGCTGGCCGCGATCGAGGAGCTGTCCCGGCAGGCGGTCGGCGAACTCGACGCGGTGCTGGGCGTGCTGCGCGAGGAGGAGCAGGAGCGCCAGGGCGCGAGCGCCGGCCCCACGCTGGCGGCCCTGCAGCCACTGGTCCGGCAGTTGGCGCTGGCCGGCGTCGCGGTGGAGACGCACACCGGGGCCGGCCTGCCCCTGCTGCCGGAGCCGCTCTCCCGGGAGGCCTACCGGATCGTCCAGGAGGGGCTGACCAATGTGCTGCGGCACGCCGGGTCGGTGCCGGCCACCCTGCGGCTGGAGGTGCGGGGCGAGCGGCTGGAGCTGGAGCTGACCAACCCGCTCGGTGCCGGGCGGCCCAGCCGGCCGGGCGGCGGCCGCGGGCTGCGCGGTGTCGCCGAGCGCGCCGCTGCCCTGCACGGCGGCTGCGTCAGCGGCCGCACGGCGGACGGCAGCGGCTGGCGGCTGGCCGTCTGGCTCCCGGTCGCGCCGCCCGCGGCCGCCCTGGGGGCGGCTGCGCTGGGGGTGCCATGACCAGCCCGACACCACGGCAGCGGCGACAGCAGCAACGACGACGAGGGGACGAACGATGAGCAGCGGCACGACGGGCACCGACGCGACGGGCGCCGCCGCCCCGATCCGGGTGGTGATCGCCGACGACGAGCGGCTGGTGCGCCAGGGCCTGCGGGTGGTGATCGACGCCGAGCCCGACCTGACCGTGGTCGGCGAGGCCGCCGACGGCAGCACGGTGCTGCCGGTGGTGCGCGAACAGCGGCCGGACGTGGTGCTGATGGACGTCCGGATGCCCGAGGTGGACGGCATCCGGGCCACCGAGCTGGTGCTCGGCTCGCTGCCGCAGCCGCCCCGGGTGCTGGTGGTGACCACCTTCGAGAACGACGACTACGTGTACCAGGCGCTGCGGGTGGGTGCCGCCGGCTTCCTGCTCAAACGGGCCCGGGCCGAGGAGATGGTGCAGGCGATCCGCCTGGTCGCGCGCGGGGACTCGCTGCTCTACCCCGCGGCCATCCGCGAGCTGGCCGCCGCCCACGCTCCGGCCCCGGCCCACCCCGCGGCCACCGCCACCGGCCCCCGGGCCACCGCGCTGCGCCGCGCCGCCACCGCGCTGGCCCGGCTCACCGAGCGCGAGGGCCAGGTGCTGCGGCTGATGGCCACCGGCCTGAACAATGCGGAGATCGCCGCCGACCTGGTCCTCAGCCCCGAGACCGTGAAGAGCCACGTCGCCAACGTGCTCGCCAAACTCGGCGCGCGGGACCGCACCCAGGCGGTGATCAGGGCCTACGAGTCGGGCTTCGTGCTCCCGCTGTGACGCATGCCGCGGGCTGGCCTGCCCGGCGCCGGTACCCATGGGTACAGTACGTCGATCAACCCGCACGACGGACCGGTGAGCTCATGATCAACGTCTGGACCCGCCCCACGCTCTGGTGGCGCCTGGCCATCGTCCTCTCCAGCGGGATCGGCCTGGCCCTGGGCACCAGCTCACTGGTCTACTTCACCGTCGAGAGCAACACCCTGGTCCTGGGCTACTTCGCCGGCGCGGTCTACTGGATGACCAAGCGCCGCACCCTCGACGCCCCCGCACCCCGGCTGCGCGGCGCGGCCACCCTGTACATCCTGATCACCGGCCTGGTCGCGCACATCCTGCTGAACCACGGCGCCAACCCGCTGCCCGGCCTGGTCTCCGGCCCCGACCGGCTGGCCAACTGGTCGCTCTTCCTGCTGCACTACACCACCCCGGTGCTGGTGCTGCTCGACTGGTTCTGCGCCCGCCCGCGCAACGCCTCGCGCTGGCGCGACCTGCCGCTCTGGCTCTCCTTCCCGCTCGGCTACGCCGCCGTGGTGATGATCCGCGCCGCGCTCTTCCCGAGCTTCCCGAACAAGTACCCGTACTTCTTCTTCGACCCGACCACCCACGGCTACGGCTACGTCTGGCTCCAGATCGCCCAGCTGACCGTGGAGTTCATCGTCCTGGCCGCCACCGTGGTCGGCCTCGACCGCCTGGGCACCGCCCTGCGCGCCCGCCTGCGCCCGGCTGCCTCCCCGGCTGCGGTCGGCACCGCAGCCGCCGCGGGGGTCGGCGCGGAGGTCGGCGCCGACCGCTGAAGTCCCGCGCCCGAGGCGCCGGCCCCGGAGGCCCGCACACCGGCCCCACCGCCCGCTACCCGCTACCCGCTACCCGCTACCGCTGGTACCGCGCCCGGTGGGTCCCCGTCACCGCCATCACCAGCGAGTAGACCGAGGTGCTGGCGGTGATGAAGAGCCGGTTGTTCTTCGGACCGCCGAAGGTCAGGTTGGAGACGTCCTCGGGCACCAGCAGGCGGCCGATCAGGGTGCCGTCCGGGTCGTAGCAGTGCACCCCGTCGGCGAAGGCCGCCGCCCAGAGCCGACCGCCGTCGTCGAAGCGGATGTTGTCGAAGCTGCCGTTCGACGCCTTCGCGAACACCTTCCCGTCGGAGAGCGTGCCGTCCTCCCGTACGTCGAGGACCCGGATGTGCCCGGCCCGGCTGTCCGACACGTAGAGCTGCTGCTCGTCCGGGGAGAAGACCAGCCCGTTGGGCCCGACGAAGCCGTCCGCCACCTTGCGCACGGCGGCGTCGGCCGGGTCGATCCGGTAGACGTTGCAGGCGCCGATCTCGGCGACGTCGCGGTGGCCCTCGTAGTCGCTGGTGATGCCGAAGTCCGGGTCGGAGAACCAGATCGACCCGTCGGAGTGCACCACCGCGTCGTTGGGCGAGTTGAGCCGCTTGCCCTGGTAACGGTCGGCCAGCACCGTGATCGACCCATCGTGTTCGGTGCGGGTGACCCGGCGGTTGCCCTGCTCACAGGTGATCAGTCGGCCCTCGCGGTCCAGGGTGTTGCCGTTGCTGTGCCCGGCCGGGGAGCGGAAGACGGCGACCGTGCCGGTGGCCTCGTCCCAGCGCAGCATCCGGTCGTTGGGGATGTCGCTCCAGATCAGCTGACGCCAGGCGGGCAGGTAGACCGGCCCCTCGGCCCACCGGCAGTCCCCGTACAGCTGCTCCAGCCGGTAGTCACCGTTGGCGCACTTGCCGGTACGGAAACGCTCGTCCAGGATCTGATACAGCCCGTGCTTGATCTCGCCAGACATAGTCCACCCCTAGTCGCCAGATTCCGAATCTCGTTCGGAGCTGTTCGAGTATGGCAGAACGTCATAGGGTTGGACCATGGCATCGGAGAACCTGGACGACATCGACCGCCGCCTGCTCACCCTGCTCCAGCAGGACGCGGGACTGGCCTACGCCGCCCTCGGCAAGGCCGTCGGCCTCTCGGCGGGCGCCACCCACGAACGGGTCCGCAAGCTGCGCGAGCGCGGGGTGATCCGCCGCACCACGGTCGAGGTCGACCCCAAGGCGCTCGGACTCGGCGTGCTGGCCTTCGTGATGGTCGAGTCCTCGGCCTGGATCGGCGAGTCCGCCGCGGCGTTCGCCGCCATCCCGGAGATCGAGGAGGCCCACGTCATCGCCGGCAGCGCCTCGGTCTTCGTCAAGGTGCGCACCGCGACCACCGAACAACTCCAGGACGTCCTGCGCCGCCTCTACGCGATCGACGGCGTGAGCGGAACCCAGGCGACGGTCTCCCTGGAGACCTTCTTCGAACGCCCGCCGTCAGCCGTCCCCCACGACCAGGTCGGCGACTGATTCGGGCCGCCCTCCGAACCGTTCGGCGCCGGCCGGCGTCCTTCCAGTCGTCCGCGGCCGGATGGATGATGGCCAGTCAGTTCATTGAGACGGATAAGGAGACCTGTCGATGAGCAACGGTGAGAGCACCTCCGGCGGGCCGGTGGTGACGGACGGTCCGAGCACCGCGAGGCTGCTGGCGATGATCGTCCAGGGCGAGGGGTGCGAGCCCCTCCGGATAGAGATCGCCACCGCCGCCGAGCGGGATGTGGCGCGCCGCACCATCATCGTCCTCAAGGAGGGCACCCGCTACAGCATCAGCGTGGAGATCCTGACCGGGAACTCTCCCCTGGAGAAGGCGCGGTGCACGAAGGTCCTCTCCATGAGGGGTCTTGAGCCGCAGTCCGACAGCGTCCTGCTGGAGGCCCTCGCGCCCTCGTCCGAGCCGTACACGGTCCTCCTCTACCCCGCCGAGAAGGCTCCCTATGGGTGGCCGGGCTCGAACACCTTCAAGGTGCGGAGCTCGATCTCCGTCGACGGGGAGCCGCTCGCGGACGCCGAGTGGAGCTGGCTGCTGCGGACGACCGAGGAGTGGTAGCGACGCGCGACTGAGGCGCTCCTAGATGCGCCAGGAGCGGATGCGGTCGGCGGCCGCGAAGATGTCCGCCTTGGTGTCGGCCACGTCGCGGGCCAGTTCGACCAGGGCGCCGTAGGGCGGGTCGATGCCCTCGAGGGCGGCGTGCATGTAGGCGGCGGTCGCCATGCAGGCGTAGAGGTTGTTGCGGACCGGGAGCGGGCGGAGCAGCACGATGGTGTGCATCAGCGCCGCGGCGCACCAGGCCGGGTCCGCGTCATGGCCGAGTTGGGCGGTGTTGACCCGGTGCCGGGCCACCGCCGCCTGCAGCGCGGAGTAGTCGCGCACGCTCAGGTCCTCGGGCGAGGCCTGCTCCTGGACATCGAGGAGCCAGCGGATGTCGACGTGCAGCAGCATCAGGCAGCACTGCGCCGGGCGGCGGGCGTGTCCTCCGGGAAGGCCGCGTCGAACTCCTCCAGGTGCGCGTTCCAGAACGCGACCGCGTGGTTGACGAAGGTTCGGCGCTGCTGCTCACGCACGCTCAGGTCGTGCACGTACGCCTTGACCGACTTGCCGTCGGCCGCTGCGGCCTCGCGGATCGCGGCCAGTTCCGCCTCGGTGTACTCGATGTTGAGTGCCGGCATGCGCCTCAGGGTACCGGAGCGGTACCGGACCCGAACAGCATTGGGAGGATTAGCCGAGAACCCCTGCAACATCATCATCAGCTCATCGCGTTAGTGAGGCATGGACCACTCCCCGACCACCGACCCGGCGCCCCCAGGCCCGCTGGATTTCCTGGAGTTCGCCACGGCCTGCGGCGGACAGCTGTACCGGACGGCCTACCTGCTGACGGGCGGTGACACGCACCTCGCCGAGGACCTGGTGCAGGAGGCGCTGAGCCGGATGTTCGTGCGGTGGAAACGGCTGGCCCGACTGGAGAACCCGGCCGGGTACGCACAGACGGTGCTGGTCAACGCCTTCCTGTCGTTGCGGCGCCGGCGCAGCAGTCGCGAGCGGGTCACCGAGGAGTTCCCCGACCTGGGCGTCACCGACCAGGACCCCGCGCTCCGGCTGACCCTGCTGCGCGCCCTGCGCGAACTCTCGGCCGCGGACCGGGCCGTGCTGGTGCTGCGGTTCTGGGAGGACCGCAGCGTCGAGGAGACCGCTGCCACGCTCGACCTCACCTCCACCGCCGTCCGCTCGCGCAGCCACCGCGCGCTGGGCCGGATGCGCGCGCTGCTGGGCGACACCTTCGCCGAGCACAGCGGGCTCGGCTGACCCCCCGACCGCCGCCGCCCCTCCCCCGACCCTTCCCCCGACCCTTCGCGCGTCCCTACGGACGAGAAAGCGAGGCTTCGCCATGCCCCCCGGACACCAGCACCCCGACGGCCACCCCGACCACTCCGATCACCCCGGCCGCCCCGACCACCCCGACCGCCTCGGCCCGGAGTTCGCCACCGCCTTCGGCCAAGCCCTGCGGGAGACCGGGCAGGCCACCCCCACCCCCGTACTGGAGCTGCTCGCCACCGGCGCCGAGCGGCGCGGGCGGCGGCGCAAGCGGCAGCGCACCGTCCTGGCGAGCGCGGCCGCGGTGGCGGTGCTGGCGGCGGGCGGGGCGTTCGTCGCCCCCCAGCTGACCGGCACCCGGAGCACGGCCGCACCGGCGAGCGTCACCGTGACCAGCGCCGCGCCGAACACCGCCGCGACGCCCGGTCCGGCTGCCACGCCCAGCACGGCGCCAAGCCCCGGCACCGCCACCAGCCCCACCGCCACCCCCAGCACGCCCACCGCCACCAGCCCCACCGCAACCGCCACCCCCACGGCCCCGGCCTCGGCCCCCGCCTCCGCCTCCGCCTCCGCCTCCGCCCCACCGAGCCTCGGCCCGGTGGACGACGCGACGATGCTCGAGCTGTTCCGCGCCCGCCTGCCCGCCGGCCTCCAGCTGAGCCAGCCCCAGTCCCAGGGCGCCAGGACGGCCCAGGGCACCACCGCGCACCCGTCCTCGGTCGCACCCCCCGGCATGGCGATGGCCTCCTTCACCATCACCGACGGCCAGGGCGCCGCCAGCACGATGATCCAGGTCTACCGCCAGCCGGTCTCCTCCCAGGGGCAGGCCGACACCAGCTGCCCGCCCGCCTCTCCCCCGCAGGGCGGCCCCTGCACCGTCCGGCCCGACGGCAGCACGCTGCTCATCACGGACCGCGGCCTCGCGCCGTCGTCCGGGGAGCAGTTCCAGCCGTGGTTGCGCTCCGCGAAGCTGCAGCTGCCCACCGGCCTGGTGGTGACGGTGGCCACGGAGAACGCCCCGGACCAGGGTCGCGCCCCCGCCGACCGGGCCACCGTCCCGCTCACCGTCGACCAGCTGAGCAGCATCGCCCTCGACCCGGTCTGGCTCGCGGTCGGCGCCCAGCTGCCGCCGGCGTGACGCACCGCGCCCGGTCCTCGCCCACCCCCGTGAGGCGAGGACCGGGCGCGCCGCCACTACTGCGGGTCCACCTGCCGCAGCCCCGACCCGTCCAGCTGCAGCCACCTGGTCAGCCCCAGCCCGCGCAGGAACGGCAGGTCGTGGCTGACCACCACCAGCGCGCCCTGGTAGGAGTCGAGCGCGTCGGTCAGCTGTCCCATGCTCGCCAGGTCGAGGTTGTTGCTCGGCTCGTCGAGCAGCAACAGCTGCGGCGGCGGGTCGGCCAGCAGCAGCGCGGCCAGGGTGGCCCGGAAGCGCTCGCCGCCGGAGAGCGTGCCGGCCGGCTGGTCGGCCCGCCCGCCACGGAACAGGAAGCGGGCCAGCCGGGCCCGGACGACGTTGTCCCCGGTCCCCGGTGCCAGCGCCTTCACGTTCTGCGCCACGCTGAGCGCGTCGTCCAGCAGGTCGAGCCGCTGCGGCAGGTACCGGATCGGCACCGGGCGGGTGATCTCGCCCTCCAGTGGGGCCAGTTCGCCCGCGATGGTGCGCAGCAGGGTGGTCTTGCCCGATCCGTTGGCGCCGACCAGGGCGATCCGCTCCGGCCCGCGCAGGTCGAGCTTGATCCGGTGCCCGGTGCCGAGCCGGACGTTCTCCATGGTCAGCACGGTGCGCCCGGGCGGCACCTCGGTGCGCGGCAGGTCGATCCTGATCTCGGCGTCGTCGCGCACCGCGTCCTCGGCCGCGGTGAGCCGCTCGCGGGCGTCGGCCAGCCGGTCCTGGTGCAGGCCGCGCACCCGGCCCGCGGTCACCTCCGCCTTCCGCTTGAACGCCCCGGCCATGATCTTCGGGTCGTTGCGGCTGATCGACTTCTTCTTGCCGTAGCTGGCGCTGCGGGCCAGCCGGACGTTCGCCTCGGCCAGGTCCCGCTTCTGCCGCTGGACGTCGGCCTCGGCCACCCGCACCAGCCGCTCGGCGGCCTCCTGCTCGGCCGCCAGGGTCCGCTCGTAGTCCTCGAAGTTGCCGCCGTACCAGGTGACTTCGCCGTCCCGCAGGTCGGCGATCTGGTCCACCCGGCCGAGCAGCTCCCGGTCGTGGCTGACCAGCACCAGCACCCCGCCGAAGCCGGCCACCGCCTCGTACAGGCGGGCCCGGGCGGTGCGGTCCAGGTTGTTGGTCGGCTCGTCCAGCAGCAGGACGTCGGGCCCGGCCAGCAGCAGGGCCGCCAGCCGCAGCAGCACCACCTCGCCGCCGGAGAGTTCGCCGGCGGTGCGGTCCAGGTCGAGCCGGGCCAGGCCCAGCCTGTCGAGGGTGGCCCGGGCCCGCTCCTCGACGTCCCAGTCCTCGCCGATCACGGCGAAGTGCTGCTCGGCGACGTCCCCGGCCTCGATGGCGTGCAGCGCCTCGCGCTTGGCCCGGATGCCCAGGGCCTCGTCCACCCGCAGGGCTGTGTCCAGGGTCAGGTCCTGCGGCAGGTAGCCGATCTCGCCGGCCACCCTGACGGTGCCGCCGGTGGGCGTGAGGTCACCGGCCAGCAGGCGCAGCAGGGTGGACTTGCCGGCGCCGTTGAGGCCGATCAGGCCGGTCCGGCCGGGGCCGACGGCGAGGTGGAAGCGGTCCAGGACGGGCTTGCCGTCCGGCCACTCGAAGCAGAGGTCGGTGCAGAGGATCGCGGTGGTCGTCGGTGCCATGGGGGCCTCCTGCGGGGTTGCTCGTCGAAGAAGATGGGGCAACGGGCAGCACGGAGACACCGCGGAAACGGAATGGGTAGCGGACGGCAGCGCGGAAGGCGACCACCGAGGCCGAGCACACTCCTCAACCGCGCGAGGGCATCAGCGCGGGAGCGGTGTCTCCTGACCTCAGTAGAGCAACGGCCTTCTCCTGTTCCGACGGACTGCTTCCAACGGGCTGCGCCGGCGGATGGACCGGCGACCTGCGGCCCGGTGTGACCGGACCGACCTCGACCACGCTAGGCCGCCGCCCCGGGGCCCGCAACGGGTTTTCCGGACCGCCCGGGCGGGCCGATTAGGATCGGGGCATCATGAGCGCCACTCTCGTCACCAAGGACCTGGCCGCCGGCCACGGCGACCGCACCCTCTTCTCCGGCCTGGACCTGGTCGTCGCCCCCGGCGAGGTGACCGGGCTGGTCGGGGTCAACGGGGCCGGCAAGTCCACCCTGCTGCGCCTGCTGGCCGGCCTGGACCGCCCCGAGAACGGGTCGATCACCCTCAGCCCGCGCACCGCCAACGTCGGCCACCTGCCGCAGGAGCCGGAGCGCCGCCCGGGCGAGTCGGTGCGCGACTTCCTGGCCCGCCGCACCGGGGTGGCCGCCGCCCAGGCCGCGCTGGACGAGGCCACCGAGGGCCTGGTCGAGGGCCGCCCGGGCGCCGACGACGCCTACAACGACGCGCTGGAGCGCTGGCTCGTGCTCGGCGGCGCCGACCTGGAGGAGCGGGCCGAGCAGGTCGCGGCCTCGCTGGGCCTGGCGGTCGGCCTGGACCAGCAGATGGTCGGGCTCTCCGGCGGCCAGGCGGCCCGCGCCGGCCTCGCCTCGCTGCTGCTCTCCCGCTACGACGTCTTCCTGCTCGACGAGCCCACCAACGACCTGGACCTGGACGGCCTGGCCCGGCTGGAGGAGTTCGTCCTCAACCTGCGCGCCGGCACCGTGCTGATCAGCCACGACCGCGAGTTCCTGGCCCGCACGGTGACCCGGGTGCTGGAGCTGGACCTGGCCCAGCAGCAGGTCAACCTGTACGGCGGCGGCTACGAGTCGTACCTGGAGGAGCGCGCCCGGGCCCGCCGGCACGCCCGCGAGGAGTACGAGGAGTACGCCGACACCAAGTCCGACCTGGAGGCCCGGGCCCGGATGCAGAAGGGCTGGGCGGACAAGGGCGTGCGCAACGCGCTGAAGAAGAGCCCGGACAGCGACAAGCTCCGCAAGGCGGCGGCCGCCTCCTCCTCGGAGAAGCAGGCCGCCAAGGCCAAGCAGACCCAGCGGATGATCGAGCGCCTGGAGGTGGTCGAGGAGCCGCGCAAGGAGTGGGAGCTGCGGATGGAGATCGCCGTGGCACCGCGCTCCGGCTCGGTGGTGGCGACGCTGCGCCAGGCCACCGTGCAGCGCGGCGAGTTCGCCTTCGGCCCGGTGGACCTCCAGGTCGACTGGGCGGACCGGGTGGCGATCACCGGCCCGAACGGCGCCGGCAAGTCCACCCTGCTGGCGGCGCTGCTCGGCCGGCTGGACCTGGCCTCCGGGCAGGCGTCGCTGGGTTCGGGCGTGGTGGTCGGCGAGGTGGACCAGGCGCGCGGGCTGTTCTTTGGCACCGAGACGCTGCTGGCCGCCTTCGAGGCGGCGGTCCCGGAGCTGTCGCCGGCCGACGTGCGCACGCTGCTGGCCAAGTTCGGGCTCAAGGCGGTGCACGTGCTGCGCCCGGCCGACACCCTCTCCCCCGGCGAGCGCACCCGGGCGGCGCTGGCGCTGCTCCAGGCCCGCGGAGTCAACCTGCTGGTGCTGGACGAGCCGACCAACCACCTGGACCTGCCGGCGATCGAGCAGCTGGAGTCGGCGCTGGCCGGCTACCCGGGCACGCTGCTGCTGGTCACCCACGACCGGCGGATGCTGGAGACGGTCACGGTCAACCGCCGCCTGGTGGTCGACGGCGGGCGGGTCACCGAGCTCTGACCCGGGGGCGGACCCGAGCTCTGACCCGGGGGAGCCAGGGGAAGCCGAGTGGTTTAGACCTCCGCTCGGCTTCCCATACATCGAGGTATGAGCCCCTATCAGACCGTCCCGCTGCACCCGCTGGTGGTGCCCGCCGAGCAGGCCCAGGCGCGCGCCCGGGAGTTCCACGAGGTGATGGCCCGACGCCGGACCGTCCGCGACTACGACCGCCGTCCGATCCCGGACGGGGTGCTGGAGTGGGCGGTGCGCACCGCGGCGACCGCGCCGAGCGGCGCGCACGTCCAGCCCTGGCGGTTCGTGGTGGTCACCGACCCGGACCGCAAGCGGCGGCTGCGCGAGGCCGCCGAGGCGGAGGAGCGCGAGTTCTACGGCCACCGGGCCTCGGCGGAGTGGCTGGCCGCGCTGGAGCCGATCGGCACCGACTGGCACAAGCCGTTCCTCGAGGACGCCCCGGCGGTGATCGTGGTCTTCGAGGTGCACAAGGGCCCCGACTCGCCGCGCCCGTACTACACCAAGGAGTCGGTCGGCATCGCGGTCGGGCTGCTGCTCGCCTCGCTGCACCAGGCCGGGCTGGCCACCCTGACCCACACCCCGAGCCCGATGAAGTTCCTCAACGAGGTCTGCGAACGCCCGGCCGAGGAACGCGCCGCGTACGTGATCCCGGTCGGCTACCCGGCCGCGGCGGCGCACGTGCCCGACCTGCGGCGCAAGGAGCTGGACGAGGTGCTGGTGCGGCTGTAACCGGGCGAAATCATCTGGTCGGCGGCGCTCGGCGACTGCCATCATTTCTGTCATGACCCACACCGCCGATGGCCCTGGCAGCGCTGCGCCGCCCACCCCCCACCGCCCGCCGGAGCGGATCGACCTCCCCGACGGCTACCTGCTGCTCCGACGGACCCCGGAGCACGCGGGCGAGATGAACGCGGTGATCATCCGCAACCTGGCGCACCTGCGCCCGTGGATGAGCTGGGCCACCGGCGCGCCCACCATGGAGCACAGCACCGAGGCGACCCGGCGCGGCTGGCAACTCTGGGAGGCGGGCTCGGACTTCCTCTACGTGCTGGAGCACGCCGACCGGCCCGGCACGGTGCTGGGCATGTTCGGACTGCACCGGCGGGTGGGCCCCCGCGCGATCGAGATCGGCTACTGGATCGACCAGGAGCACACCGGTCGCTCGCTGGCCACCAACGGCGCCGCCGCGCTGACCGAGGCCGCGCTGCGACTGCCGGACGTCGACCGGGTGGAGATCCACGTCGACGCGGCCAACACCCCCAGCGGCCGGGTGCCGCGCCGGCTCGGCTACCGCCTCGACCGGGTCGCACAGCGGCCGGCCGAGGCGCCGGCCGAGACCGACCGCAAGGAGATCTGGGTGCAGGAGCAGCCGGCCTGCCGCTGACGCACCGTCAACCGGCCCGGGCGGCAGGCGCGCCGCCCGGGCCCGCCGGGTCACCGGTTCACGCCGGCACCATCCGCGCCCGCGCGATCACCGCCTCGGTGTCCACCCCCGGCGGCAGCGTGCCGAACGCGCCCCCGTGGTCGCCGCCCAGCCGGGAGGCGCAGAACGCGTCGGCCACCGCCGGGTCGCCGTGCCGCACCAGCAGCGCGGCCTGCAGGGTGAGCGCCATCGACTCGACCAGCCGGCGGGTGCGGTACTCCAGGTCCGTCAGGTCGCCCAGCTCCTTGCGCAGGCCCGCCACCGCGGCGTCCAGCCGGCGGTCGGCCCCGGCCACCGCGGCGAGCTCGCCGAAGTACGCCTCCACCGACTCGGGGCTGCGCCCCATCGCCCGCAGCGCGTCCAGCGCCGCCACGTTGCCCGAGCCCTCCCAGATCGACACCAGCGGCGCCTCGCGGTAGAGCCTGGGCATCCCGGACTCCTCCACGTACCCGTTGCCGCCCAGGCACTCCAGCGCCTCGGCCGCGTGCGCCGGGCCGCGCTTGCAGACCCAGTACTTGGTGACCGCGAGCGCCAGCCGCTTGAACGCGGCCTCGCCCTCGTCGCCGCCCGCCGCCCGGTCGGTGGCCTCGGCCAGCCGCAGCGCCACCGTGGTGGCGGCCTCGGACTCCAGCGCCAGGTCGGCCAGCACGTTGCGCATCAGCGGCTGGTGGACCAGCTCGGTGCCGAACGCCCGCCGGTGGGTGGCGTGCTGGATCGCCCGCTGGACGCCGAGCCGCATCCCGGCGGCCGCGCCCAGGGTGCAGTCCAGCCGGGTCATGTTGACCATCTCGATGATGGTCCGCACCCCGCGGCCCTCCTCGCCGATCAGCCAGCCGACCGCCTCCTCGTACTCCAGCTCGGCGGAGGCGTTGGACCGGTTGCCCAGCTTGTCCTTGAGCCGCTGGATCCGCAGCGCGTTGCGGGTGCCGTCGGGCAGCACCCGGGGCAGCAGGAAGCAGCTGAGGCCGCCGGGCGCCTGGGCCAGGGTCAGGAAGACGTCCGACATGGGCGCGGAGGTGAACCACTTGTGGCCGGTCAGGTGGTAGGTGCCGTCACCGGCGGGCAGCGCGACCGTGGTGTTGGCCCGCACGTCGGAGCCGCCCTGCTTCTCGGTCATCGACATGCCCGCGATCAGACCGCGCTTGCCCTGCGGCTCGCGCAACCCGAAGTCGTAGACGTTGGAGGCAAGCAGCGGCTCCAGCCACTCGGCCAGCTCCGGGGTGGCGCGCAGCGCGGGGACCGCGGCGTAGGTCATCGAGATCGGGCAGCCGTGGCCGGCCTCGACCTGGCTCCACAGGTAGAACTTGGCGGCCCGGGCGGTGTGCGCGCCGGGCCGCGGGTCGCGCCAGGGGGCGGCGTGCAGGCCGTGTTCGACGGCGACGGTCATCAACTGGTGCCAGGCCGGGTGGAACTCGACCTCGTCGATCCGGTGCCCGAACCGGTCGTGGGTGCGCAGCACCGGCTCGTGCTCGTTGGCCAACCGGCCCCACTCGGCCGCCTGCTCGGTGCCGGCCAGCGCGCCCAGCTCGCGCAGCTCGGCCTCGGCCCAGCCGGCGCCGGCCCGGTGCAGCGCGGCGAGCAGCGCGGGATCCTCGGCGAGGTTGTGCCCGTACGGCGGCGGAACCTGGTTGGTGACCTCGTGGGTGTGCGGCACTGGCTGCTCCCTACTCGCGAGTAAGTGGACGGCACCAGCGTAGGGGTTCGCCTTCTCCGCGTCGCCGGTGCGCACGGCGGTCGGTCTCGCACGGCGGTCGGTTTCGCCCAGCGGTCGGTTCCCGGCCTGACCCGGAGCGGCCCGGGCGCCGCTCGCTACGATCATCCGATGACGGAACGCACCGAGCTCGCCAGCCCGCCCGAGGACCGCTACCCCGCCCTGTTCGCCCCGCAGCGCTGGGAGTGGGGCGGCATCGACGCCCAGTTCGGCACCGGGCTGCCGCCGGACGAGCTGATCACCAACATCCACCTGATCGGCTTCACCGAGGGCAAGGTGGTGCTCTGCCGCAACGACCAGGGCCACTGGTTCCTGCCCGGCGGCACCCGCGAGGCAAACGAGCCGGTCCTCGACTGCCTGGCCCGCGAGCTGCGCGAGGAGGCCGGCGCCCGGCTGCTCGACGAGCCGGTCTGGGTGGGCGCGCACCTGGCGGTCACCGACCGCCCCGAGCCCTACCGCCCCTGGCAGCCGCACCCGCGCAAGGCCTGGCTCTGGGGCTACGCCGAGGTGGAGGTGGACGGCGCGCCGACCAACCCGGCGGACGGCGAACAGGTGGTGGAGGTGCGCGCGGTGACCCCGGCCGAGGCGGCCGAGCTGCTGACCCGGCGCAACGAGCTGTGGTGGGGCGAACTGGTGGCGCTCGCTGCCGAGTTGCGCGGCTGACCGGACCGGGGGTGGGGAAGGCCCGGTCGGACCTCCCCCACCCCCGGCGTCAGCTCACTTGGTCAGCCCGGCCCGCCGCAGCGCGTCGGCCATCGCGCTGTTGGCCACCGGCGCCGCCGCCCCGCGGCCGCCACCGCCCTGACCACTTCCCTGGCCACTGCCCTGGCCACCACCCTGACCGCCGCCCTGGCGCCGGTCCTGCCGCGGCGGGCGCGCCCCGCGGTCGCCGCCCCGGTCCCCGCGCTCCCGCCGGTCACCGCCGCCGCCCTGGCGCGGCGCGGCCTCGTCGTCGAGCCGCAGCGACAGCCCGATCCGCTTGCGCGGCACGTCGACCGAGACCACCTTGCAGGTCACCACGTCACCGGGCTTGACCACCTCGCGCGGGTCCTTGACGAACTTCGCGGAGAGCGCCGAGACGTGCACCAGCCCGTCCTGGTGGACGCCCACGTCGACGAAGGCCCCGAACGCGGCGACGTTGGTCACCACGCCCTCCAGCACCATCCCGACCTCCAGGTCGCCGATGGTGTCCACGCCCTCCTTGAAGGTCGCCGTGCGGAAGGCCGGGCGCGGGTCGCGGCCGGGCTTGTCCAGCTCGCCCAGGATGTCGGTGACGGTCGGGATGCCGAAGGTCTCGTCGGCGAAGTCGCCCGGGCGCAGGCTGCGCAGCGCGACCCCGTTGCCGACCAGCTCCTGGAGCGTGCCGCCGGTCTTCGCCAGGATCCGGCGCACCACCGGGTAGGCCTCGGGGTGCACCGCGGAGGCGTCCAGCGGGTCGTCGCCGCCGGGGATCCGCAGGAAGCCCGCGCACTGCTCGAAGGCCTTGGGGCCGAGCCGGGCCACGTCCTTGAGCGCCCTGCGGGTGCGGAACGGGCCGTTGGCGTCGCGGTGCGCCACGATGTTGTCGGCCAACGTGGCGGTGACCCCGGAGACCCGGGTGAGCAACGGCGCGGAGGCGGTGTTGACGTCCACCCCGACCGCGTTCACGCAGTCCTCGACCACCGCGTCCAGCGAGCGGGAGAGCTTGAGCTCGCTCAGGTCGTGCTGGTACTGGCCGACCCCGATCGACTTGGGGTCGATCTTGACCAGCTCGGCCAGCGGGTCCTGCAGCCGGCGGGCGATCGAGACCGCACCGCGGATCGACACGTTGAGCTCGGGCAGTTCCTGCGAGGCGAAGGCGGAGGCCGAGTAGACCGAGGCGCCGGCCTCGGAGACCATCGCCTTGGTCAGCTTCAGCTCCGGGTGACGCTTGATCAGGTCCTCGGCGAGCTTGTCGGTCTCCCGCGAGGCGGTGCCGTTGCCGATCGCGATCAGGTCGACCGCGTGCGCGGCGGCCAGCTCGGCCAGGGTGGCCAGCGCCGCGTCCCACTTGTTGGCCGGCTGGTGCGGGTAGATGGTGTCGTGCGCGACCACCTTGCCGGTGGAGTCGACCACGGCGACCTTGACGCCGGTGCGGAAGCCCGGGTCCAGGCCCATGGTGGCGCGGGTGCCGGCCGGGGCGGCGAGCAACAGGTCGCGCAGGTTGGCGGCGAACACCTTGACCGCCTCGTCCTCCGCCTCCTGGCGCAGCCGGCCGCGCAGGTCCAGGCCGAGCCGGACCAGGATCCGGGTGCGCCAGGCCCAGCGGACGGTGTCGTTGAGCCACTTGTCGGCCGGGCGGCCCCGGTCGGCGATCTCGAAGCGGGCGGCGATCCGCTGCTCGTAGTCGCCGGCGCCGGGCAGGTCGCCCTCCCCCTCGCCGTCGAAGGGCGACAGGTCGAGGTCGAGCACCTCCTCCTTCTCGCCGCGCAGCATGGCCAGGATCCGGTGCGAGGGGAGCTTGGTGAAGGGCTCGGCGAAGTCGAAGTAGTCGGCGAACTTCGCGCCCTCCTGCTCCTTGCCCGCCCGCACGGTGGCGACCAGCCGGCCGCGGCCCCACATCCGCTCGCGCAGCGTGCCGATCAGGTCGGCGTCCTCGGCGAACCGCTCGACCAGGATCGCCCGGGCGCCCTCCAGCGCGGCCGGCGCGTCGGCGACCGACTCGCCGAGGTAGCCGGCCGCCAGCGCGGCCGGGTCCTGGGTCGGGTCGGCGAGCAGGGTGTCCGCGAGCGGCTCCAGGCCGGCCTCGCGGGCGATCTGCGCCTTGGTGCGGCGCTTGGGCTTGTAGGGGAGGTAGATGTCCTCCAGCCGGGCCTTGGAGTCGGCGGCCAGGATCTGGGCGCGCAGCGCGTCGTCCAGCTTGCCCTGCGCCGCGATCGACTCCAGCACCGCGGCCCGGCGCTCCTCCAGCTCCCGCAGGTAGCGCAGCCGCTCCTCCAGGGTGCGCAGCTGCGCGTCGTCCAGCTCGCCGGTGACCTCCTTGCGGTAGCGGGCGATGAACGGCACGGTGGCGCCGCCGTCGA
Organism: Kitasatospora sp. LaBMicrA B282; assembly: GCF_050325825.1. Lineage (NCBI taxonomy): Bacteria > Bacillati > Actinomycetota > Actinomycetes > Kitasatosporales > Streptomycetaceae > Kitasatospora > Kitasatospora sp. LaBMicrA B282. The sequence goes on along the minus strand of NZ_JBNQTI010000012.1, from coordinate 31,280 downwards.
GCAGCTCGACGGCCGCCTTCACCTGCCCTTCGCGGACCCCGAGTTCCTCGGCGATCCGCCGCCCGACGGCCTGTTCGGCCGCCGCTGCTGCCTGTGCTGACTGCTCGGCTGGCGTGGTCACGAAGCCGGTCACCTTCTCATGAGTTGCCTGGCGGGTACGCACCGCATTGTGTCAGCTACCGCCGACCGGCCGGGCCAGCCCCACGGCGACCCGGCCGGTCGGCGGCCCCGCCGGGCCCTAGCCCTTCAGCTCAGGGAACTGGTCGTCGCGCCACTCGGTGCCGCCGACCGGGCCCTCGGCCTCCCGGGTGCGCAGCTCGACCCGGCGGATCTTGCCGGAGATGGTCTTCGGCAGCTCGAAGAACTCCAGCCGGCGCACCCGCAGGTAGGGCGCCAGGTTCTCCCGGGCGTGGCGCAGGATGGCCAGCGCGGTCTCCCGGTCCGGGGCCCAGCCGGGGGCGAGCGCCACGTAAGCCTTGGGCACCGCGAGGCGGGTCGGGTCGGGCGCGGGGACCACGGCCGCCTCGGCCACCGCGGGGTGCTCGATCAGCACGCTCTCCAGCTCGAACGGCGAGATCTTGTAGTCGGAGGCCTTGAAGACGTCGTCGGTGCGGCCGATGTAGGTGATGTGGCCGTCCGCGTCCCGGCTCGCCACGTCGCCGGTGTGGTAGTAACCACCGGCCGTCACCTCGGCGTTGCGCTGCTCGTCGGCGAGGTAGCCGGTCATCAGGTTGACCGGGCGGGCGGCCAGGTCCAGGCAGAGCTCGCCCTCCTCGGCCGGCTCGCCGCTGACCGGGTCGACCAGCACCACGGGGACGCCGGGCAGCGGGCGGCCCATCGAGCCGGGCTTGACCGGCTCGCCGGGCAGGTTGCCGACCAGCAGGGTGGTCTCGGTCTGCCCGAAGCCGTCCCGGATGGTCAGCCCCCAGGCCCGCTCGACCTGCGCGATCACCTCGGGGTTGAGCGGCTCTCCGGCCGCGATCAGCTCGCGCAGCGACCCGGGCCCGGCCGACAGGTCGGCCTGGATCAGCATCCGCCAGACCGTGGGCGGGGCGCAGAAGGTGGTCACCCCGGCCCGGTGCAGCTGGTCGACCAGCCGGCCGGCGTCGAACCGCGCGTAGTTGTACACGAAGATCGTCGCCTCGGCGATCCACGGCGCGAAGAAGCAGCTCCAGGCGTGCTTGGCCCAGCCGGGCGAGGAGATGTTGAGGTGCACGTCGCCCGGGCGCAGGCCGGCCCAGTGCATCGTGGTCAGGTGGCCGACCGGGTAGGAGACCTGGGTGTGCTCGACCATCTTGGGGCGGCTGGTGGTGCCGGAGGTGAAGTAGACCAGCAGCGGGTCGTCGGGGGCGGTGGTGGCGGTGAAGGGCGCCGGGTCGGCAAGCCGGTGGGCCGCCTCGAACGGGGTCCAGCCCGGCGCCTCGCCGCCGACCACGACCCGGGTCAGCCGCTCGGCGGCGGGCAGGTCGGTGAACTTGGCGGTGTCGGCCAGGTTGGCCACCACGTGCCGGGCACCGCCGCGCTCGATCCGGTCGGCCAGGTCGGCGGGGCCGAGCGCGGTGGTGGTCGGCATGATCACCGCGCCGAGCTTCATCACCGCCAGCATGGCCTCCCAGAGCTCGACCTGGTTGCCGAGCATCAGCAGCACCCGGTCGCCCCGGGCCACCCCGAGCCCGGCCAGGTGGTGGGCGACCTGGTCCGAGCGGTGGGCGAGGTCGGCGAAGCTGTACCGGGCCTGACGGCCGTCCTCCTCCACGATCCACAGCGCGGTGCGGTCGTTGCCGCGGGCGATCGCGTCGAACCAGTCGACGGCCCAGTTGAACCGGCCCTCGAAGACCGGCCAGGCGAAGTCGGCCGCCCCCGCCCCCTGCTGCGGGCCGGGCTGACGCAGCAGCAGGTCACGTGCGGCGCGGTAGCGTTGGGTGGCGGTGGAGCTGGTCACGGCGACTCCTCGAGGGCGGGGGTGCGGCTGATCATAGGGCTCCGTCAGGTTCCCGTCTTGGCGTGTATACGTCGAGTCGGCGGGCTTTCCGGCCGTCCGCACGCGCACCCACCATCTGGGACATGACACTCCCCCACACCCGGCTCCGGCGCGTCCTCACCGCCGCCGGCGCCGTCCTCTCGCTCGCCCTGCTCCCGGGCTTCGCCAACGCACCGGGCGCCGTCGCCGCCCCCCACCAGAGCCGCCCCGGTGCCTACCTCGGCCAGGCCGCCACCCACCACACCACTCCGACCCGGCAGCGTCCCGGCGCCGACCAGATGTACTACAACGGCGGCCCGGTGCAGCACAGCCCGGTGGTCTACCTGGACTTCTGGGGCAGCCAGTGGGACAGCGACACCAACGGCGTCGAGCAGTACATGGCCAACCTCTTCAACGGCCTGGGCACCGGCCAGGACAACTGGTCCACCGTCACCTCGCAGTACACCGACTCCTCCGGCTCCGGCCCCACCTTCACCGGCCCGGTCCTCGGCGGCAGCTGGGTCGACGACGCCTCCCCCGCCCCGGCCTCCTCCCAGCAGCAGGACATCGCCGCCGAGGCCGACAGCGCCGCCGCCCACTTCGGGGTGGCCGGCAACCCGGACGCGCAGATCGTGGTGATGAGCCCCAGCGGCACCTCGCCGGACGGCTGGCCGGCCTCGGGCTTCTGCGCCTGGCACGACTACACCGGCAGCGTCTCCTACACCAACATGCCCTACCAGCTGGACGCCCCCGCCGGCAGCCGCTGCCCCAACAACCTGCTCGGCAACCCGCTCTCCGCCTTCAGCATCGTCGAGGGCCACGAGTACGCCGAGTCGATCTCCGACCCGCAGCCCTCCAGCGGCTGGGTGGACCCCTCCGGCGAGGAGATCGGCGACCTGTGCGAGAGCAACTTCCAGAACGTCACCCTGCCCACCGGCACCTTCCCGATGCAGCCGCTGTGGAGCAACAAGGCGGGCGGCTGCTCGATCAGCGGCTGAGCCCGCGCGGTCGGGTGTCGGGCCCGCGCGGTCGGGTGTCGGGCCCGCGCGGTCGGGCGCCGGGCCCGCGTGATCCGAGCGCCTTCCGTCAGCCCTCGTAGGGCAGCAGTTCGGCACGCTTGGGCGGCCGCCCGTCCCCGGACGAGCGGCCGGTCAGCCGCCGCCCCAGCCAGGGCAGCACGTGGACCCGCAGCCAGCGCAGGTCCCCGCGCAGCTTCGCCGGCCAGGCGACCGGCGCCGCGGGCGGCAGCGGCTCCCGCCAGTCGAAGGCGGCCGGCCGGCCGAGCGCCTGCAGCACCGCCTCGGCCACCCGCCGGTGCCCCTCCGGCGACAGGTGCAGCCGGTCCTCCGCCCACAGTCGCCGGTCGTCGAAGCAGCGGGCCCCGAACAGGTCCACCACCGCGACCCGCGGCTGCCGCCCGTACTCCCGGACGAACGCCCGCAGCCGGTCGATCGCCGGCATCAACCGGGCGCTGCCGGCCATCCGCCGGGTCGGATCGGTGCTGGTGAAGAGCACCACGGTCGCCCCGGTGGCGAGCAGCTCGTCGACCGCCGCGCCCAGCTTCGCCTCCACCTCGGCGATCTCGCAGCCCGGGCGCAGCACGTCGTTCAGCCCGCCGGCCAGCGTCACCAGCTCGGCGCCGGCCGCCACCGCCGGGGCCAGCTGCTCCGCGCAGATCTGCCCGATCAGCTTCCCGCGCACCGCGAGGTTGGCGTACCGGAACTCCGCGGGTGCCCGCTCGGCGGCCAGCGCGGCGGCCACCCGGTCCGCCCAGCCCCGGTAGTGGCCGTCGGGCCCGAGGTCGTCGCACATGCCCTCGGTGAAGGAGTCGCCGAGGGCGAGGTAACTGGCGAAGGGCGCGGGGGCGGCGGCGGTCTGGTCCATGGCGTCCTCGATGCTACTCGCGGGTCGGGTACCGGCGGGCCGTGATGCACCTCACTCCGAAAGGGTGACACCACGGTGTCGCGCTCGCCTGCCAGAGTGCCCGTCATGAAGCTCACCGACGAGGACTGCCTCACCGAAACCCTGGCCTTCAACAAGCAGTTCGAGCTCGCCGCCGCGAAGCGCCCGACCGGACCGCGCGACGCGGCCACGCTGGCCGCCGCGCGGCGCAACCGGCTCGCCGGCGACACCCCGCCGGTGCGCCTGCCGCAGGGCCGGGACCGCGTGGTCGACGGCGTGCCGGTGCGCACCTTCGTGCCGGACCGGGTGAACGGCGTCTACCTGCACATCCACGGCGGCGGCTGGGCGGTCGGCTCGGCCGACGGCCAGGACGAGCGGCTCTGGCAGCTCGCCGAGCAGACCGGGCTGGCCGTGGTCAGCGTCGAGTACCGGCTGGCCCCCGAACACCCCTTCCCCGCCGGCCCCGACGACTGCGAGGCTGCCGCGCTGTGGCTGGTGGCCCGTGCGCAGGCCGAGTTCGGCACCGACCGGCTGCTGATCGGCGGCGAGTCGGCCGGCGCCCACCTGAGCGTGCTGACCCTGCTGCGCCTGCGCGACCGGCACGGCATCACCGGCGCGTTCCGGGCCGCCCACCTGACCTTCGGCCCGTTCGACCTGTCGCTGACCCCGAGCGCCCGGCTCTTCGGCTCGCGGCGGCTGCTGAGCAACACCGACTCGATCCGCGCCTCGGCGGAGCTGTGCACCCCCGGACTCACCCCCGAGCAGCGCCGCGACCCCGGGATCTCCCCGCTCCACGCCGACCTGACCGGCCTGCCGCCGGCCCGGATCAGCGTCGGCACCGAGGACCCGCTGCTGGACGACTCGCTCTTCCTGGCCGCCCGCTGGCAGGCGGCGGGCGCGCCGGTGGACCTCTGCGTCGTCGCGGGAGCGATGCACGGGTTCACCCTCTTCCCGCTGACCGTCACCGAGCGGGAACTGCGCCGCCAACACGCTTACCTGGCGGCGGCATGAGGCGTGGCGGGCCCCCGCCGCTAACCTCGGCCCCATGAACCGCACGGCCCGGCTCTACGCCCTGGTGGAGGAGTTGCGCGCGGCGGCACCGCGGCCGGTGACGGTCGCGGCGCTCGCCGCCCGCCTCGAGGTCAGCACCCGCACCGTGCAGCGCGACCTGCAGGCGCTGATGGAGACCGGCGTCCCGGTGCGCACCACCACCGGGCGCGGCGGCGGCTGGTCGATCGACCCGGACCTGACCCTGCCCCCGATCCGCTTCACCCCCGACGAGGCCGCGGCCCTGACCGCCGCCCTCGCCGCCGTCGCCACCCCCTTCGCCGGTGCGGCCCGCACCGCGACCCAGAAGATCGCCGCCGCCATGACCGGCCCGGCCGCCACCGCGGCCCGCGACCTCGCGGCCCGGATCGTCGCCCTCCCCTCCCGCACCGACACCGCCGTGCGCACCGCCGTCGAACAGGCCCTCACCACCCGCACCGTGCTGCACCTGACCTACCTCGACGCCGCCGGCACCCCGTCGGAGCGCGAGGTCGAACCGGCCGGCCTGCTCACCACCGACGGCCACTGGTACCTGATCGCCTGGTGCCGCACCCGCCGCGCCGGCCGCGGCTTCCGCCTGGACCGCATCACCACCGCCACCCCGACCACCGAACCGTCCCGCCCCCACGACCTCCCCACCCTCCTCCGCGGCTCGGCCGCCGCCACGGCACTGCGCCCGAGCACGCTGGATCCCCTGGGGTGAACCCGGGGGCATCGACCCTGAGCAGGCCGGTCCCGTCCTGTCGTCGCCCGATGAAAACCCCTGGTGCGGAAACGGTTCGGCGGGCCGCCCGTTGGGCGACCCGCCGATGTCAGATGCTCGGTTCCTCAGTGGAGCGCGAGCGACAGCGCCGTCGCGCCCGCGCTGTTGACGTTCAGCACGGAGTCGTACCAGGCACCGTTGGCGCTGTGGACCTCGTGCAACTGGCCGCCCTCGACGGCTTCGATCACGCGGTCACCGCTCGGCTTGATCTTGCCCGACAGCGCGCTGATGCCGCTGACGCCGGGGATCATGCCGTCGTGCCAGCCGTCGGAGGCGCTGTAGACCTCGTGCAACTGGTTGTTCTCGATCGCCTCGATCACCCGCGCACCCGAGGAGTTGTAGCTGAAGCTCAACGCCGTGATGCCGCTGACGCCGGGGATCACGCCGTCGTGCCAGCCGTCGGAGGCGCTGTAGACCTCGTGCAACTGGCCGTTCTCGATCGCCTCGATCACCCGCGCACCCGAGGAGTTGTAGCTGAAGCTCAACGCCGTGATCCCGGACAGACCCGGAATGACACCATCGTGCCAACCGTCGGAGGCGCTGTAGACCTCGTGCAACTGGTCGCCCTCGATCGCCTCGATCACCCGCGCACCCGAAGGGCTGTAGCTGAAGCTCAACGCCGTGATCCCGGACAGACCCGGAATGACACCATCGTGCCAGCCGGCCGCGTCGGTGTAGATCTCGTGCAGCTGGCCGTTCTCGATCGCCTCGATCACCCGCGCGCCCGAGGAGTTGTAGCTGAAGCTCAGCGCCGTGAGGCCGCTGACGCCCGGCACGGTGCCGTCGTGCCAGCCGGACGTGTCGGTGTAGACCTCGTGCAGCTGACCGTTCTCGGCCACCTCGACCGTCCGGTTGGCGCCGGCGGCCGGGGCGCAGACCAGGCTCATCACCTGGTCGGCCTTCGGGGTACCGAGACCGCTGGCCATGTCATAGCCCACCGCGGCGGGGTAGAGACCGCCCTGCAGGCCGATGTCGTTGTTGCCGACGGTGACGTCCCGCAGCGGCGCGGCGCCGTTGCGGGCGGCCTGGTAGAGCGTCGGGTTGAGGAAACCGACCCGGTCGGAGCAGGTACCCGGGCCGTTCTGGTGCGCGGCGATCGCCGCCCAGAGCGGAGCGGCACCGCTCGTGCCACCCACGACCGTCCAGTTGGCGGCGCCGGTCGCGATCATGTAACCGGTCGACGGGTCGGCGTCGGCGGCCACGTCGGGGGTCTCCCGGCAGATCGACCCCGTCGGGGCCTGGCAGCTGTTGCTGTAACCCGGGGCTGCGAAGCCCACCTGGTAGGCCAGGGGACCGCTGACGGCCCACAGGGACATGCCGCCGCCGCTCGCGCCGCCGTGGCTGTTCCACACCGTCTCGGAGACGGCACCGGCGTTGTCGCTCAGGGTGGTGCCGCCGACGCCGGTGACGTACGGCTGGCTGGCCGGGTCCGAGGCGCTCAGCGCGTTGGTGATGCTCGGCGGAGCACCGGCGCTCCGCAGGCTGTTGCAGGAGCTGGAACCGTCGTCACCGGAGGCCGCCAGCACGGTCTGGCCCTGCAGCGCCGCCTGGAGGAAGATGGCCTGCTCGGCCTGCGCGTCGCTGCCGGCCATCACCTGGTCACAGATGCCCCAGCTGGTGGTGATCACCTGAGCGCGGTTGTCCGTGACGATCTGGCGGTAGGTGTTCTGGATGTCCACCGGCTTCGCGTTGGCGGCGTCCGGCCCCTGGTAGACCAGCACGTTCGCCTTGGGCGCGAGGCCTATGACGGTGTCGAGGTCCAGCGCGGTCTCCACACCCACGTTGGTGTTGTCCGGCGGGGCCTGGGTGCCGGCGTTGACCTTGACCCGCTGCACCGAGGCGCTGGTGCCGTAGCAGGACTGGAAGGTGTTCAGACCGGCGTCCGAGTAGTCCTCCAGCGCGAAGATCGCGACCGTGGTGCCGGCGCCACCGTCGGTCATGCTGTTCAGCCCGTAGGCCGAGGCCAGCGCGGAGGGGCTGAAGTAGTCCTTGCCGTCGCTCTTGCCCGGGAACCGGGCAGCCGCGTCCGAGCAGAGCTGCGGGTAGCTGCCGGTCGCGCTCGCCGTGACCGCCGGGTGTGCGAGCGGGGCGGCCTGGGCGGTGGCGCCGATGATGTGGTCGTTGTGCGCCCGGGCCAGCGTGTTCAGTCCGACGACCGAGTCGATCGCCGTGGCGGCGTCGGCTCGCACCGCGGGAGCCTGCGTGTTCAGGAACCCGGTGCTGCCGTCGGGCAGCCGATAGCCGGCCAGGTCGGTGTCGAAGGCCTGCTTGGCCTGCGCGACGGTCGTGGCGACCGGAATGGTGAGACCGTCGGCCTCGAGCTTGCCCGGGTGCAGGCCCTGCGCCGCGAGTGCCTGCTCGACCTTGACGACGGCGGCCGGATCCGCGCCGAAGCGCTGGGCGAACTCGCCGGTCCGCAGGAAGTGGTGGTACAGCGGCGAGGACTTGTCCGTCACCGCTGCGGCCAGCGCCCTGGCGCCGGCCTCGTCCCGCGACTTCAGGTGCACGCTCAGCTGGACCGGCGTGTCGTCCGCCGGAGCGGCGGTCTTGACCGCGTCGCTCGGCGCGGCCAGCACGGTGCCGACGCGCTGCGTCGTCGGCTCGTCGGCCTGAGCGGCGGGCAGGCCCACGCAGCCGACCAGGGCCGCGGTGGCAACGGCCAGCGTGGCTGCGCGCGGCAGCACTCCCGCGGTCACTGGTGGGTGGACGTGCCGCGTCGGATTGGGCATCCGCGCTCCCCCTGTGGATGATGTGAACGAATCTCGAATGAGAATCCGACAGGAGTTCTATCAGTACGCACAGACAGCGGCTCAGGGAGGTTGCCTCAGCTCGATGTTCGATGCGGTGGCGGGAGTGGGTGGGGGCGACGCGGCCAGGGCGCACCTGGCGGTGCGGCCGTCCCGTCGGCGCGCCGGCGCCGGTTCGTACGATGAGCTGTATGACGACGGAAGCGCCGCAGGTCTACAGCATCGGCATGCTCGCCGAGGCCGCCGGGGTCAGTGTGAAGACCGTGCGGTACTACTCGGACCAGGGGTTGTTGCCGGACACCGTCGAGCGCAGCAGTGGGGGGCACCGGCGGTACGGGGTGGAGGCGTTGGGGGTGTTGCGGACGCTGCGCGGGCTGCGGGGGTTGGGGTTGCCGTTGCCGGTGGCGGGGGCGGTGGTGCGCGGGGAGGCGTCGCTGGAGCAGGTGCTGGCCGGGCAGCGGGCCGAGGTGGACCGGCAGTTGGTCGAGTTGCGGTGGCGGTCGGCCGCGCTGGCCGCGGCTGCGACGCCCGAGCAGTTGGTGCTGCTCGGGGACGCGCTGCGGGACGGACCGGCGAAGGACGGGTTCGCCGAGTTCTGGCGGCGGGTGCTGCCGGTGCGGCTGCCGGCCGGGGTGCAGGCCGCGATCGTGGAGGCCGTGCTGCCGCAGCTGCCCACCGAACCCACGCCCGGGCAGGCGCTGGCCTATGCCGAGTTGCGCGCGCTGACCACCGACCGGGCCGTCGCCGCCGGGGCGCGGGCGGCGAGCTACGGCGGGTCGGCGGTGCTGACCGAGGCGATCGGCGAGGCCTACAAGCTGGCCGCCCCCGAGCTGGCCGGCGGCGCGGCGCCCGCGCCCGGGGTGGCGGTGGACGCCTTCGTGGCCGCGCACGCCCGGGCCGAGCGCCGACCGGACAGCGCGGAGTTCCGCCGCGAGCTGGCCGCCCGGCCGGCCGGGCCGCCGATGCTGGTGCGCTACTGGGAGCTGGTCGGCGAGCTGGATCCGCGGCCGAACATGGCCACCCTGCACACCTGGCTGGGCGCGGGGCTCAGGGTGTGGGTGGCGCAGCAGCAGTAAGGCCCGGGGCCGCCGAGCTTCCCTCTCGGCAGCCCCGGGAGTCTTCGTCACACCGGCGACGCCACCGGCACCGCGGCCACCGCCACCGGCACCGGCACCGCAGCCTCCGGCGCCGCGCCCCCGGTCAGCGCGGCCCCCGTCACCCAGTGCTCGCGCACCGCGTCGGTCGGCCGCTGCTCACCGAGCGCCGGCAGGCCCCAGACGCCGAGCGCCGCGATCACCGGGCCCAGCTCGGCGCCGCGCGCGGTCAGCTCGTAGACCGTCGCGTTGGCCGGCCGTTCCAGCTTGCGCCGGTGCACCAGCTCCTCGGCCTCCAGCTGCTTGAGCCGGGTGGCCAGGATGTCCGTGCTGACTCCGGGCAGGTCGGCGTGCAGGTCCGTGTACCGGCGCGGCCCGCCGAGGAGTTCACGGACGATCAGGAGGCTCCAGCGCTCCCCGACCGCGTCCAGGGCCCGGGCGACGGCGCAGTACTGGTCGTAGCTTCGGCGTGACATGGCATCAGCATAGCCAAAAGGTTGGACTTTCCAAGTGCTCACTTGGTAGAACAAAGCAACAAGGTTGGCGAGGCCGGGAGGCGGCAGTGGAGTTTCGGCAGTCCAGCAAGCTCGCGGGCGTGTGCTACGAGATCCGCGGCCCGGTGGTCGACCAGGCCAACGCGCTGGAGGAGGCCGGGCACAGCGTGCTGCGGCTGAACACCGGCAACCCGGCGCCGTTCGGCTTCGAGGCGCCCGAGGAGATCCTGCAGGACATCATCCGCAACCTGCCCCAGGCGCACGGCTACAGCGACTCGCGCGGGATCCTGCCGGCCCGCCGCGCCGTGGTCCAGTACTACCAGCAGCGCGGGGTGGCCGGGGTCGACGTCAACGACGTGTACCTGGGCAACGGCGCCTCCGAGCTGATCCAGATGGCCGTGCAGGCCCTGGTCGACGACGGCGACGAGGTGCTGGTGCCGGCCCCCGACTTCCCGCTGTGGACCGCCGTGGTGCGGCTGGCCGGCGGCAAGGCGGTGCACTACCTGTGCGACGAGGAGGCCGAGTGGTACCCGGACCTCGAGGACATCGCCGCCAAGATCACCTCGCGCACCCGGGCGATCGTGGTGATCAACCCGAACAACCCGACCGGCGCGGTCTACCCGAAGGAACTGCTGCTCGGGATCCTGGACCTGGCCCGTCGGCACGGCCTGATGGTGCTGGCCGACGAGATCTACGACAAGATCCTCTACGACGGCGTCGAGCACCACTGCCTGGCCGCGCTCTCCGACGACGTGCTCACCCTCACCTTCAACGGCCTCTCCAAGTCCTACCGGGTGGCCGGCTTCCGCAGCGGCTGGATGGTGGTCTCCGGGCCCAAGCAGCACGCCCGGGACTACCTGGAGGGGCTGACCATGCTGGCCGGCATGCGGCTGTGCCCCAACGTGCCGGCCCAGTACGCGGTGCAGGCCGCGCTCGGCGGCCACCAGTCGATCCACGACCTGACCCTGCCCAACGGGCGGCTCACCGAGCAGCGCGACGTCACCTGGCGGGCGCTGAACGAGCTGCCGGGGGTCAGCTGCGTCAAGCCGAAGGGCGCGCTCTACGCCTTCGCCAAGCTGGACCCGGCGGTGCACAAGATCAAGGACGACGAGCGCTTCGTGCTCGACCTGCTGCTCCGCGAGAAGATCCACATCGTCCAGGGCACCGGCTTCAACTGGCCCCGCCCGGACCACTTCCGGTTCGTCACGCTGCCCCGGGCCGACGACCTGGAGACGGCGATCAGCCGGATCGGCCGCTTCCTGGCCACGTACCGGCAGTAGTCGCCGGCCGTACGGCGGCGCGGGCGATCCGCCGGACATTCACTCGAAAGATCAAGGTGAACCCAAGGTCGCACGCCGCCGCCGTGCTGCCGTACGCGTCTTACGAGCCGTACCCCCGCTGCCGACACTGAAGGTGATCGACGGCCTGACGACCGGAGCGGGCCGACTTCCGGCGGGGGGATCCCGATGGCCAAGCCGTTCGAACTGCCCGACTTCTACCTGCCACACCCGGCCGGCCTCAACCCCCACCTGGAGGGCGCCCGGGCGCACACCCGCGCCTGGGCCCGCGAGATGGGCATGCTGGAGGGCAGCGGCATCTGGGAGCTCCAGGACCTGGAGGACCACGACTACGCGCTGCTCTGCTCCTACACCCACCCGGACTGCGACAGCGCCGTGCTCGACCTGGTCACCGACTGGTACGTCTGGGTCTTCTTCTTCGACGACCACTTCCTGGAGACCTTCAAGCGCTCCGGCGACCGCCACGGCGGCCAGGCCTACCTCGACCGGCTGCCCGCCTTCATGCCGATGGAGTGGACCCCCGAGCAGGGCGCGGCAGGCTTCCCCGAGCCGACCAACCCGGTCGAGACCGGCCTGGCCGACCTGTGGGCCCGCACCGTGCCGGGCATGTCGCAGGACTGGCGGGCCCGGTTCCGGGAGAGCACCGAACACCTGCTGTACGAGTCGATCTGGGAGCTCTCCAACATCAACCGCGACCGGGTGGCCAACCCGGTCGAGTACATCGAGATGCGCCGCAAGGTCGGCGGCGCCCCCTGGTCGGCCGGCCTGGTGGAGTACGCCGCCAACGCCGAGGTGCCCGAGCGGGTGTCCCGCAGCCGCCCGCTGCGGGTGCTGCGCGACACCTTCGCGGACGCCGTGCACCTGCGCAACGACCTCTTCTCCTACCAGCGCGAGGTCACCGACGAGGGCGAGCTGAGCAACGGCGTGCTGGTGCTGGAGCGCTTCCTCGGCTACTCCACCCAGCAGGCCGCCGACGCCGTCAACGACATCCTGACCAGCCGGCTGCACCAGTTCGAGAACACCGCGCTGGCCGAGGTCCCGCCGCTCGCCGCCGAGTTCGCGCTCGAGCCCGAGGAGGTCGAGCGCGTCGCCCGGTACGTCAAGGGGATGCAGGACTGGCAGGCCGGCGGCCACGAGTGGCACCTGCGCTCCAGCCGCTACATGAACGACCGCGGGGCCACCGCCACCGCTGCCGCCCCCGCCCGGCTGCCGCTCGGCCCGGTCGGCATCGGCACCTCGGCCGCCGCCCTCGGCCGACCGGGTGCCGCATCCGGCTCCGCCGGCCCGCTCGCCGAGCTCAAGCGGTACGTCGACCTGCCCGGCGCACTGCGCCAGTTCACCCACGTGCCCCACCAGCAGGTCGGCCCGACCCCGCTGCCCGACCTACAACTCCCGTACCCGCTGCGGCTCAACCCGCACCTGGACGCGGCCCGCGAACACACCACGGCCTGGGCCCGCGACATGCACTTCACCGAGCCCGTGCCCGGCGTCCCCGACTCCGGTAGTTGGAGCGAGCGCTGGCTGCGCAGCACCGACATGGCCCTCTTCGTGGCCGCCAACACCCCCGACACCTCGCAGGCCACGCTGGAGCTCTCCGCCGACTGGCTCAACTGGGGCACCTACGCCGACGACTGGGTTCCGCTCGCCTTCGCCCACCCGCCCAACCCGGTCGGTGCCAAGGCCTGGGCAGAGGGGCTCAAGGAGCACCTGCCACTGGACTCCCAGGACGACGACCCGGTCCCGACCACCGCCCTGCAGCGCGGGCTCGCCGATCTCTGGCAGCGCACCACCGGCCCGCTGGACGAAGCGCAGCGGTGCGAGCTGCGCGGCGCACTCGAGGCCATGCTCGACTCCTGGGTCTGGGAGATCAGCAACCTGGCCCAGCACCGCATCCCGGACCCGGTCGACTTCATCGAGATGCGCCGGGTCACCTACGGCTCCGAGGTGGTCGCCAACCTGAGCCGGTGCGCCCAGTACGAGGCGGTCCCGGCCGAGGTCTGGCGCTCCGGCACGGTCAAGGCCCTGGAGAACTCAGCCTTCGACTACGGCTGGATGATCAACGACCTGTACTCGTACCAGAAGGAGATCGAGTTCCAGGGCGACTTCCACAACAGCGTGCTTGTCGTGCAGAACTTCTTCGACACCGACCGAGACCACGCGGTGGCCATCGTGCACGACCTGATGACCTCCCGCCTCGAGCAGTTCGAGCACGTCGCCACCCACGAACTCCCGATCCTCTGCGCGGACTTCCAGCTCGACGCGACCGGCCGCCAGGCCGTGGCCGACCACGTCCAGGGCCTGCGCGACTGGATCGTCAGCCTGCTCCACTGGCACCGCGAGACGGCCAGCTACCAGGCCGAGGAACTGGAGCAGCAGCCGGCCGCCTTCTACGCCAAGCTGGCCCGGCGGATCACCCGGCCGAGCGCGGCAGCAGAACCCGTCCCGGCCCTCCCGACCGGCGCCGCAGCCGCCCCGCCCCGCTTCACCCCGCCGGCCGCCCGCGGCCTCGGCACCTCCGCCGCCCGGCTCGGCGCCGAACTCGGCGCCCGCCTCCCGGCCGCTGCCCTTCGCTGACCCTCCCCGACGGCCGCTGCCCGCCCCGGGCAGCGGCCGTCCGTGTCCGCCGCCCGACTACGCTTCCCGGCATGACTACCGTTGACCACCAGGCCGCCGTGGCCACCGAGACCGCCGCCTTCGTCGCCGCCGTCCGTGCTGCCGACCTCGCCACCGAGGTCCCGACCTGCCCGGGTTGGACCCTGGCCGACCTGACCCGGCACGCCGGCAGCGCGCAGCGCTGGTTCTCCGGGCTGCTGACCCGGCGGGTGCAGGAGCGGCCGACCAGTCGTGAGGTCGAGCTGGACCTCCCCGACACCGACGCCGGCCTGCCCGACTGGCTCACCGCCAGTGCCGAGGTGGCCGCCGCCGCGTTCGCCGCCACCGCGCCGGAGACCCCGATGTGGGTCTGGGGCGGCCCCGACCACCACGCCCGGTTCTGGGCCCGCCGGATGCTCTTCGAGACCCTGGTGCACCGGGTGGACGCCCAGCTCGCCGTGGGCGTCAAGCCCTCGATCGACCCGGCCCTGGCCGCGGACGGCGTGGCGGAGTTCCTCACCAACCTCCCGGACGCCGGCTTCTTCGCCCCCGGCATCGCCAACCTGCGCGGCACCGGCGAGACCATCCGGTTCGCCCGCACCGACGGCCCGGAGAGCTGGCTGGTCCAGCTGCGGGCCGACGACTTCGGCCTGGTCCCCGAGGACGGCGCCGAGCCGCAGGCCACCATCTCGGGCACCGCCGCCGACCTGCTGCTGCTCCTCTACCGCCGGGTGCCCGCCGACGCGCCGACCGTCCGGACCACCGGTGACCAGGAGCTGCTGACCCGCTGGTTCGAGCACTCGCAGTTCTGACGCCCGGCAGCACCCGGCACTGGCACCCGGCGCTGACGCCCGCCCCGCGCCACCGCCACCACCGCCCCCGGCCCGTCACCCCGCCCACCCCGTACGCTGACCGCATGACCGCCCTGCGCTCCGCCGCCCTGTTCGCCCTCGCCGCCGTCGCGGAGATCGGCGGCTGCTGGCTGGTCTGGCAGAGCATGCGGGAGTCCCGGCCGTGGTGGCTGGCCGGGCTCGGGGTGGTGGCGCTGGGCGGGTACGGGTTCGTGGCCGCGCTGCAGCCGGACAGCCACTTCGGGCGGGTGCTGGCGGCCTACGGCGGCGTGTTCGTCGCCGGATCGCTGCTCTGGGGCGTGGTGGTGGACGGCTTCCGGCCGACCCGCTACGACGTGCTCGGCGCGCTGATCTGCCTGGTCGGCGTGGGCGTGATCATGTCCGGCCCGCGCCGCTGACCCGCCCGCCGCACCACCGCCCTCACGCCGCCGACGCCACCAGCGCCGACACCGCCTCGCCCAGCCGCTCCGCCGCCACCGCCGGATCCCCCAGCGCCGCCCCCACCATCGCGCCGTCGCGCAGCATCACCAGCACCTCCGCCCGCCGCTCCGGCTCGGCCACGCCCAGGCCGACCAGCAGCCGGACGAACAGGGCGCGCAGCCAGTCCCGGTGCGCGGCGATCGCCCGGGAGACCGGGTGTTCCGGATCGGGGTACTCGGCGGCGGCGTTGATGAAGGGGCAACCGCGGAAGCCCCGGCCGCACATCTCCTGCCCGAGCCGGGTGACCAGCAGACCCACCACCTGAACGGGTGTCAGCTCGGCGGTGACGGCCTCGGCCTCCGCCCGGACCCGGGCGTCCCACTGCTCGATGTAGGCGCGGACCAGGTCCTCCTTGCTCGGGAAGTGCCGGTAGAAGGTGGCCCGGGTGACCCCCGCCTCGGTGACGATCCGGTCCACGCCGACCGTGTGGATCCCCTCGGCGTAGAACAGCCGGGTCGCCGCGGCCAGCACCTTGGCGCGGGCGGGCGAGCCGGAGGGGGCGGCGACGGTGGCGCGGGGAACAGCTGGCGTACTCACGCCCTCGACCGTACTGCACGGGAGGCGCCCGACCGGTATAGGATCCCACAAAGAACGAACGTTCTGCCTCATCGCATCGCCGAGCAGTGAAGGACACCCCTGCCATGGCCAAGTCCCCCGAGGTCGGCACCGCCGCCCCTGACTTCACCCTCCCCGGCCTGCTGCTCACCGGCGAGCACGCCGAACGCGGCGAGTACCGCCTCGGCGCGGCCCAGGGCAGCCCGCTGGTGCTGGTCTTCTACCCGGGCGACAACACCGCGGTCTGCACCAAGCAGCTCTGCTCGTACACCTCGGACCTGGACCGCTTCCGGGACCTGGGCGCCGCGGTCTGGGCGATCAGCCCGCAGGACCTGGACAGCCACGAGTCCTTCGCCCGCCGCCACCGGCTCGCCTTCCCGCTGCTCGCCGACACCGACCGCGCGGTGGCCAAGGCCTTCGGCATCGCGGTGCCGGGGCTCGGCCTGCGCCGCTCGGTCTTCATCCTGGACGCCGACGGCACGGTGCGCTGGCGCCACGTCGCGCTGGCCGGCCTGACCTTCCAGCAGAGCGACACCCTGGCCGAGCAGCTCGCCGCCCTCTGACCGGACCCCGAGCCGCCCTCTGACGGCCCGTGCCCCCAATACCGAGGGGTGGGCCCGAACCACCGGGCCCACCCCCACCACGCACGACCTCAGTCACCACGCACGACCTCAGTCACCACGCACGACCTCAGTCACCACGCGCGACCTCAGTCACCACGCGCGACCTCAGTGGCCCCGCGCCACCCACTCCGCCAGCTGCGGCGCCTCCGCGCCGATCGTGGTGGTCGGGCCGTGCCCGGTGTGCACCACGGTCTCCGGCGGCAGCGTCAGCAGCCGCTGCTCGATCGAACGGATGATGGTCGGGAAGTCGGAGAACGACCGCCCGGTGGCACCCGGCCCGCCCTGGAAGAGCGTGTCACCGGTGAACACCGCCTCCAGCGCCGGCACGTAGACGCTGACGCTGCCCGGGCTGTGCCCCGGGGTGTGCCGGATGTGCAGGTACAGGCCGCCCACGGTGATCCGCTGACCGTCCGCCAGTTCCTCGTCGGGGTGGTCGTCCGGGTGCGCCTGGCGCCACAGCGGCAGGTCGTCCGGGTGCAGCAGGATCGGCGCGCCGGTGAGCGCGGCCAGCGCCGGGGCGGCGTTCACGTGGTCGTTGTGGGCGTGGGTGCAGATGATCGCCAGCACCCGGCGGTCGCCGACCGCCTTGGCGATCGCCTCGGCGTCGTGCGCCGGGTCGATCACCACCGCGTCGCGGTCGTTGGCGATGATCCAGACGTTGTTCTCCACCTCCCAGCTGCCGCCGTCCAGTTCGAAGGTGCCGGCGGTGACCAGGTGCTCGATCTCGGGCTCCGGGGGCAGGAACTGCATCAGAACACCACCACCGAGCGCAGCACGCCGCCGCCCTGCATCCGACCGAAGGCCTGCTCGACCTCGTCCAGCGCGATCGTCTCGGTGACGAAGGCGTCCAGGTCGAGGCGACCCTGCAGGTAGAGGTCGATCAGCATCGGGAAGTCGCGGGACGGCAGGCAGTCCCCGTACCAGGAGGACTTCAGCGCACCGCCGCGGCCGAAGACGTCGAGCAACGGCAGCTCCAGCCGCATCTCCGGGGTCGGCACCCCGACCAGCACCACGGTGCCGGCCAGGTCGCGGGCGTAGAAGGCCTGCCGGTAGGTCTCCGGCCGGCCGACCGCCTCGATCACCACGTCGGCGCCGTGGCCGCCGGTCAGCGCGCGGATCTCCTCCACCGGGTCGCCGGTCGAGGAGTCGACCGCGTGGGTGGCGCCGAGCTTCAGCGCGGTGTCCAGCTTGCGCGGGTCGATGTCCACCGCGATGATCTTCGCCGCCCCGGCCAGCCGGGCCCCGACCACCGCCGCGTTGCCCACCCCGCCGCAGCCGATCACCGCGACGCTGTCGCCACGGGTGACCCCGCCGGTGTTGATCGCCGCGCCGAGCCCGGCCATCACGCCGCAGCCCAGCAGCCCGGCCGCGGCCGGCGAGGCCGCCGGGTCGACCTTGGTGCACTGGCCGGCGGCGACCAGGGTCTTCTCGGCGAAGGCGCCGATCCCCAGCGCCGGCGACAGCTCGGTGCCGTCCGTCAGCGTCATCTTCTGCTTCGCGTTGTGGGTGGCGAAGCAGTACTGCGGCCGCCCGCGCCGGCAGGCCCGGCACTGGCCGCAGACCGCACGCCAGTTGAGGATGACGAAGTCGCCCGGGGCCACCTCGGTGACGCCCTCGCCGACCTGCTCCACGATGCCCGCCGCCTCGTGGCCGAGCAGGAAGGGGAACTCGTCGTTGATCCCGCCCTCGCGGTAGTGCAGGTCGGTGTGGCAGACCCCGCAGGCCTGCACCCTGACCACCGCCTCCCCGGGTCCGGGGTCGGGCACGACGATCGTCGTGACCTCCACCGGTAGGCCCTTGCCCCGCGCGATGACGCCCCTGACCTGCTGTGACATCCGGTCTGCCCCTTCTGCAACCTGATTCGGCCGTGGTCGAAGCCGAACGGCCCCTCAACAGAGCATTCTCTCCCGACGGACCCGGTGCGACGCCCATCCGAGCGCCCAACCAGACGCCCGGCCGCACGACCGACCGCACGACCGACCGCCCGGCCGCAACCGACAGGCCCGCCCGCAACCGACAGGCCCGGCCGACGCCGCGTCGGCCCTCACCCGGTGGCCGCGGCCGCCGCCCGCCCCACGGCGCGCCCGCCGAACAGGCAGCCGCCCAGGAAGGTGCCCTCCAGCGAGCGGTAGCCGTGCACCCCGCCACCGCCGAACCCGGCCACCTCGCCCGCCGCGTAGACCCCCTCCAGCACCGTGCCGTCGGGCCGCAGCACCCGCCCGGACAGGTCGGTCTCCAGGCCGCCGAGCGACTTGCGGGTCAGCACGTGCAGCCGCACCGCGATCAGCGGCCCGGCCCCGGGATCGAGCAGGCGGTGCGGCGCGGCCGTGCGCACCAGCCGGTCGCCGAGGTAGCGGCGGGCCCCGTGGATCGCGGTGACCTGGAGGTCCTTGGCGAACGGGTTGGCGATCTCCCGGTCCCGGGCCTCGATCTCGCGGCGCAGCGCCGCCTCCTCGATCAGCGCCTCGCCGGTCTTGCGGTTCATCCCGCGCACCAGCTCGCCGAGCCGGTCGGCCACCACGAAGTCGGCCCCGTACCGCTTGAAGGCCTCCACCGGGCCGGGCGCGCCGGGCAGCGCCCGGCCGAGCACCTGGCGCAGGCTGCGCCCGGTCAGGTCGGGGTTCTGCTCGGAGCCGGAGAGCGCGAACTCCTTCTCGATGATCTTCTGGGTGAGGACGAACCAGGTGTGCTCGTACCCGGTGCCCATGATGTGCTGCAGGGTGCCCAGGGTGTCGAAGCCGGGGAAGAGCGGCACCGGCAGCCGGTTGCCGCGGGCGTCCAGCCAGAGCGAGGACGGGCCGGGCAGGATCCGGATGCCGTGCTTGGCCCAGATCGGGTTCCAGTTCTCGATGCCCTCGGTGTAGTGCCACATCCGGTCGCCGTTGACCAGGTGGCCGCCGGCCGCCACCGCGACCTGCTGCATCAGGCCGTCGACGTGCGCCGGCACCCCGCTGAGCAGCTTGGCCGGCGGCGTGCCGAGCCGGGCCGGCCAGGCCTTGCGGACCAGTTCGTGGTTGCCGCCGATGCCGCCGGAGGCGACCACCACCGCCTGCGCGCGCAGGTCGAAGCTCCCGGCCACCACCCGGGAACTGGCCACCCCGCGCGGCACGGTGCTCGGCGCCAGCACCTCGCCGCGCACCGTGTCGGTCACCCCGGCGCTCTGCGCGAGCTCGGTGACCCGGTGCCGGAAGAGGGTGCGCACCAGCCCCTTGGCGATCCCGGTGCGCACCCGACGGGCGAACGGTGCGACCAGCCCGGGCCCGGTGCCCCAGGTGATGTGGAAGCGCGGCACCGAGTTGCCCGGGCCGCTGGCCAGCAGCCCGCCGCGCTCGGCCCAGCCGACCACCGGGAAGAAGCGCACGCCCTGGGCGTGCAGCCAGGCGCGCTTCTCGCCGGCGGCGAAGTCCAGGTAGGCCTCGGCCCACTGGCGCGGCCAGTGGTCCTCGGCGCGGTCGAAGCCGGCGGTGCCGAACCAGTCCTGCCGGGCGAGTTCGCGCGAGTCGCGGATCCGCATCCGGCGCTGCTCGGGCGAGTCGACGAGGAAGAGGCCGCCGAACGACCAGTGCGCCTGCCCGCCGAGCGAGGCGGCCGGCTCCTGGTCGAGCAGGATCACCGAGCGGCCCGCGTCGGCCAGTTCGGCGGTGGCCACCAGACCCGCCAGCCCGGCTCCGATCACGATGACGTCGGCGTCCAGTGCCATGCGCGGGCCCTCCGGTCTCGGGGACGGGTCCCGGCCCTCGCGCCGGGGTGAACCGATCCTTCAGCGTCGTGCGGCGGGCGTCAACCACGCCCGGGGCCGGGAGCTGGGCATTTCGGCATTTCGAATTTCGCTCCACCGTGACGCGGAATTCCGGAAACGAATTGTTTTCCGAATTCTGTGGACTCGCAGGTAACCTGACGGTAACTTACTTGCAAGTAGCCGCGGCGGCCCTGCGCATACCCCACTGTGCAATTCCCCCCACCCGTCATCACGTTTCTCTCCCCCAGGAGGAACCCGTGCTCACCCCTGCCCGGAAACTGACCGGCGGCCTCGTCCTGGCCTCCGCACTGCTCGCCCTGACCGTCCAGTCGGCCACCGCCGCCACCGGCACGTCCGGCACCGCGCCGTACCCCTCCTACGTGGCGCTCGGCGACTCCTACGCGGCCGGGGCCGGCGTCCCCGACCAGTCGGACGGCCTCTGCCTGCGCTCGGACCACAACTACGGCCACCTGGTGGCCGCCGCGCTCGGCACCGCCTCGTACACCGACGCCACCTGCTCGGCCGCCAAGATCAAGGACATCACCGGCGCCCAGTACGACGCGTTCATCAAGGTCAACGACCCGCAGCTGAACTCCGTCTCGGCCGACACCAGGCTGATCACCCTCGGCATCGGCGGCAACGACCTGGGCACCTCGGACCTCGGCATCGCCGACGTGATCGCCACCTGCATCGGCGGCGCGGTGGTCAACCCGACCGGCACCCCCTGCAAGGACGTCTACGAGCACGGCCACTGGGCGTGGGACTGGAACGCCCTCCGCTTCACCTGGCAGTACGGCGAGGACACCCTGGTCGACCGGATCGACGCCGCCGCACCGCAGTTGGCGAGCACCCTGCAGCAACTGCACGCCAAGGCCCCGCAGGCGAAGATCCTGCTGGTCGGCTACCCCTCGGTGCTGCCCGCCGACGCCGCCGGCTGCGCCGGCCGCCAGCCGGTGACCGTGGGCGACGTCGCCTACCTGCACGGCATCCTGGGCGACCTGAACACCATGCTGGCCGGCACCGCGGCCGCCAACGGCGCCACCTACGTGGACACCCAGACCCCGACCACCGGCCACGACGTCTGCTCCGACGACCGCTGGATCGAGGGCGCCCTGCCCGGCCAGCCCGCCGTCCCGTTCCACCCGAACGCGACCGGCGAGCAGGCGATGGCCCAGGCCGTCCTGGCCGCGCTGCACTGACGCGGGAGCACGGCCGGGACCGCCGGAGGGGGGATCACTCCCCCTCCGGCACCGCCGTTCCCGCCCCCTCCAGCGGCGCCGACCACTTCTGCTCGACCTTGCCGAACTTCCAGAAGGCCAACGCCCCGGCCCAGGTGAGCACGAAGAGGCCGACGATCGCGAAGCCCACGTTGTTCAGGTCCAGCGTGGCGATCCAACCGATCGGACCGCCGGTGATGCCGTACCGGTCGGCCAGCAGGCCGATCAGCTCGATCGCCCCGATCACCAGCGCGACCAGCACCGACAGGCCGGTCACCGTGAGGTTGTAGTAGATCTTGCGGACCGGCTTGGAGAAGGCCCACTCGTAGGCGAAGTTCATGAACGAACCGTCGATGGTGTCCAGCAGGCTCATTCCGGCGGCGAACAGCACCGGCAGCACCAGCAGCGCGTACCAGGGCAGCGAGAAGGCCGCCGCCCCGCCGGCCAGCACCAGCAGCGAGACCTCGGTGGCGGTGTCGAAGCCGAGCCCGAAGAGCACCCCGACCGGGTACATGTGCCAGGACTTGGAGACCGCGCGGGTCACCCGGCCGAGGATCCGGTTGAGGAAGCCGCGCTTGTCCAGCTGCGCCTCCAGCTCCGCCTCGTCGAAGTGGCCGCCGCGCATCTTCCGGAAGACCTTCAGGATCCCGTTGAAGGCCCCCAGGTTGACCAGGCCGATCAGCAGCAGGAAGGTGCCCGAGACCGAGGTGCCGATCAGGTTGGTGGTGCGGTGCAGCTGGGAGTCGTCCGCCTCCACCGAGGAGGCCAGCGAGCGCACGCCGAAGGCCAGCAGCGCGCAGAGGCCGAAGACGATCGAGGAGTGGCCGAGCGAGAACCAGAAGCCGACCGAGAGCGGCCGCTTGCCCTGGCCCATCAGCTTGCGGGTGGTGTTGTCGATCGCCGCGATGTGGTCGGCGTCGAAGGCGTGCCGCATGCCCAGGGTGTAGGCGGTCAGGCCGAGCCCGGCGCCGAAGGCCTGGTTGCCGATCGAGTAGTGCTTGGGCGCGATCACCGCGAGCAGGGTGAACCAGCCGATCACGTGCAGCGCGAGCACGAAGCCGCCCATGCCGGCCAGCCGCAGCCACTCCTCCCGGGTGAGGCGGGCCGTCCAGCGGCGCCGGGCGGTGGCGGGGACCGGTGCGCTGCTCATGGGCGGCGACCTCTTTCGTGCAGTAAGGGGATTGAACTTCGACGGGACTGGCACATCCTTCCCTCCCGACCAGCGCAGTTGCAAGTGATGTGCAATTGGTCCCGGTGTGCGGACATCTTTGGTGGCGATTCGCGGCGTTTGTCCGATTCCTCATCTATGGTCGGTGCATGCGACACCCCGTCAGCTACCCGTACCGGACCACCCGCGAGGACCTGCGGATCCCGGTGGCCGAGGGCGTCGAGCTCTTCGCCCGCCTCTGGCGCCCCGTCACCGACGCCCCGGTGCCGGCGCTGCTGGAGTACCACCCCGGCCGGCTCACCGACGGCACCGCCGAGCAGGACGCCGAACGCCACCCCTGGTACGCCGGCCACGGCTACGCCAGCCTGCGGGTGGACCCGCGCGGCCACGGCAACTCCGACGGGCTGCCCGGCGATCCCTACGCCGCCCAGCAGGTGACCGACGGTCTGGCCGTGCTCGCCTGGCTGGCCGACCAGCCCTGGTGCACCGGCCGGCTCGGCCTGCTCGGCCTCGGCTGGGGCGCCGGCACCGCGCTGCGGCTGGCCGCCGCAGCCCCACCGGCGCTGCGCGCCGTGGTCGCGGTCGGCGCCAGCGACGACCGCTACGACAACGGCGGCCACTACCTCGGCGGCGCCCCGCTCGGCCCCGCCGAGCACGCCCGCGCCACCGCGCTGCTCGCCTTCGCCGCCCGGCCGCCGGACCCCAAGTACCTCGGCGACGACTGGCGGCCGCGCTGGCTGGAGCGGCTGGCCGCGGTGGAGCCGCCACTGCACCCCTGGCTGGCCCACCAGAGCCGGGACGACTACTGGCAGCGGGCCGGCGCCGCCGGGCAGCTGGCCGGCATCCGGGCCGCCGTGCTGGCGGTCGGCGGCTGGGCCGAGCCGTCCCGGGACACCGTGCTGCGGCTGCTGGAGGAGGTGCGGGCGGCGCCGGTGCGCGGGCTGCTCGGCCCGTGGAGCCGCCAGTACCCGGACCGGGAGCAGGCGCCCGGCCCGGCGATCGGCTTCCTGCAGGAGACGCTGCGCTGGTGGGACCAGTGGCTGCGGGAGGTGGACACCGGGGTGACCGAGGACCCGGCACTGCGCTGCTGGCTCGCCGCCCCCGACGGCAGCGGCCGCTGGGTGGGCGACGAGCGGTGGCCCTCGGACGACGTACGGGAGATCCACTACGGCCTGGCCGAGACGCTGCGCACCGCCGGCACCCCGGAGGGCGAGCGCCTGGTGCCGGTCCGCTCCCCGCAGCACACCGGCATCGACGCCGGTCGGCCGCTGCCGCACGGCACCGCCACCGACCTGCCCGGCGAGCAGCGCGCGGAGGACGGCCGCTCGGTCTGCTTCGACAGCGCGCCGCTGGCCGAGCGGCTGGAGGTGCTCGGCCGGCCCGCGGTGCGGCTGCGGCTGCGCTGCGCGGTGCCGCGGGCGCTGGTGGTCGCCCGGCTCTGCGCGGTGGCACCGGACGGCTCCTCCACCCTGGTCACCCGCGGCGCGCTCAACCTGGCGGCCCGGCACGGGCGGGAGGTGGCGGTGCCCTGGGAGCCGGGCGCGGTGGGCGAGGTGGAGTTCGAGCTCGGCGCGGCCGGGTTCGCCTTCCCACCCGGCCACCGGATCCGGCTGGCCCTCTCCTCCGCCTACTGGCCCTGGCTGTGGCCCGCGCCGGACCCGGAGGGCTTCGCCGTCGACCCCGGGCCCAGCGTGCTGACCCTGCCGGTCCGGCACCTGGCCGCCGATGTCGGCCGGGCCCCGGTCGACTTCGCCGAGCCGGAGCAGGCCGAGCCCCTGGCAGTGCGGCACTCGGCCGACCCGGCGGCCGACCCCGCCCGGCTGACCGTGCACGACGCGGCGGCCGAGCAGTGGCGGCTGGAGCTGAACCCGCGGCCGGCCGGCACGCTCACCTTCCCGGACGGGCTGGCACTGACCGAGCAGGCCCGGGCGGTCTGCCGGATCGACCGCGACGACCCGCTGTCCGCCACGGCCGAGGCCCACTGGTCGGTCCGGCTGGAGCGTCCCGAGTCCGGCTGGGACGTCACCGTGCAGGCCCGCTCGGAGCTCGGCTGCGACGCGGCGGCGTTCACCGTGCGCAGCCGGCTGACCGCCTGGGAGGGCGGCGCGGTGCTCTTCGAGCGGGACTGGGAGCGGCGCATCCCGCGCACCGCGGGGTAGCGCCGCCGCGGCTGGTCACGGCGTCGGGTACTGGTCCGGCGGGACCTTGCTCGAGGCGGTGTCGCCGGGGTCGGTCCCCGCCTTCGCGTGCAGGGTGATGGTCTCCTCGTAGTACGTGTAGCTGCCGTCGCCGTGGTAGTCGGTGGTATACGGGACCGGACTGTCGAACTTCTGGAAGTCGCAGTTCTCGGTGAACATCTTCGCGTTGGCGTCCCAGTCCAGGCCCGAGGTCGTGTAGACGTCGTAGGTGCCGTCCTCGATCCCGTTCACCGTCGTGCTCTGGCCCTTCACCACGTACAGCGAGTAGGCGGACTGACCGCTCTTGGAGAGCGTCACCACGGCGTCGCCGTCGCCGTTGCTGTTGTCCACCTTGAGCACGCCGGTGCCGCTGGTGCCGCCCTGGCGGACCCAGGTCCCGTTGCCCAGCGCCCGCTGCTGCGGAGCCGGCAGGGTCGGCGCGGTGTAGTTGGACGCGTAGCCGGCGGCGCTGAGGGTCTGCAGCGCGCCGGCGACGTCCTTGAGGGACTGCAGCTGGCCGGCCTCGGCGAGCGCCGAGGAGGTGGCGCACGCCTTGTCGGTGGTGATGTCGGTCTGCACCGTGCCCAGGTCGGTGGAGAGGACGTTGAGCGCCGCCCAGAGCTTGTGGTTCTGGTCCGAGGCGTCGGCCGGCGCGGTGCTGTCCTGCAGGTCCCGCGAGGCGGTGCTGGCCGCCTGCTGGGCGTTGTCCAGCGCGGTGCCCAGGTCCTTGAGGTTGGTGGCCTTGTTCAACAGGGCGAGCGCGGCGCCGACCGGGGTGACCGCGTCGTCGAGCGCCTCGCCGTACGGGAGCGCGGTGGAGCTCGGGCTCGGCAGCGGCCCGAGCGCGTCGGTGCTCGGGCCGGCGTGGAAGCCGGGGCCCGAACTGCAGGCGGTGGCCAGCAGCAGGGAGCCGGCCAGTCCGGACGCCCCGAGCAACCGCTTGGCCGCGACGGTGCGGCTGGTGCGTGCTGATCCGTGCAAAGTAGAAGCCCCCCAAAACGGCCCTCGCGCGTGCGTGCGCGGACAGCGTCCCAAAGTCCTACCGACCGGGTCAATCGGTGGTGCGCAAGTTGTGAAGATACGTGTGCGGAGGGTGCAGGGCCGCCCTGAGGGGGCGGGAGGCACCGTGGCCGAGTCGTCATCTACGATCGGCCGAGTGCTCGCCCTGACCGGAACCCCCCTGCAGATCATCGCCAGCGTGCTCGCGGTGGCCGCCTTCGTCGCGACCATCTGGCTCTGGCCCAAGCTCGGCGGCAAGGGGGTCAAGGCCCTGCTCGGCCGGCTCGGCGCCTTCTTCGCCACCCAGGTGCTGGTGCTGGTCGCCATGGCCCTGGTGGCCAACTCCTACTTCGGCTTCTACACCACCTGGACCGACCTGCTCGGCACCGCCGGCGGCCCGGGCACGGTGGTGGACCACACCCCGGGCAACGCGCTGAAGGTCACCGGGGAGCAGAAGTTCTACTCCTCGCAGGGCTCGGCCGAGGACCGCTCCGGGGTGATCCAGAAGGTCTCGGTGACCGGCGCCACCTCGGGGCTGCGCAACGACGGGTACGTCTACCTGCCCCCGCAGTACTTCCAGCCGGCGTACGCGGGCAAGCAGTTCCCGATGGCGCTGGTGCTCTCCGGCTACCCCGGCTCGGCCGACAAGCTCATCTCGCTGATGCAGTACCCGGCCAGCACGCTCAAGGCGATCAACGCCAAGCAGCTGCCGCCGACCATCCTGGTGATGATGCGCCCGAGCCCGATCGCCAACCGGGACACCGAGTGCATGGACGTCCCCGGCGGCCCTCAGGTGGAGACCTTCTTCACCGAGGACCTGCCGAAGGCGATGGCCGCCGGCTACCGGGTCGCCCCGCAGGCCGGCGCGCACGCCGTGCTGGGCGACTCCACCGGCGGCTACTGCGCGCTGAAGTTCGCGCTGCGCAAGCCGGACGCCTACGGCGCGGCGGTCGCCCTGTCCGCCGACTACAGCGTCTCGAACGACCCGACCACCGGTGACCTGTTCGGCGGCAGCGCGCAGCTCAAGCAGGAGAACGACCTGCTCTGGCGGCTGCGCAACACCCCGGCGGTGCCGGTCTCGCTGCTGCTGGCGACCAGCCCCAACGAGGACAACTACAAGGCCACCCAGGAGATGGTTGCCGCCTTCAAGGCGCCCACCAAGCTGTCCACCATCACGTTGGACGTCGGCGGCCACAACTTCCGCACCTGGGGCCGGGAGATCCCGCCCGCGCTGACCTGGCTGGGCCGCCAGTTCGCTGCGGCGGACCCGGCCGCGGCCGCGGGCGCCACCCCGCAGCCCGCGCCCATCGCCTGATCCCCGGCGCCCGGGCGGTGCCGCCGGCTCAGCCGTTGCCGTCCTGGTTGTCGGTGGCGCAGTGCGTGCCGGCGGCCGGCATGGTGCCGCCGAGCAGGAAGGCGTTGACCGCGCGCTGCACGCAGCTGCTCTTGTCGTAGGCGGTGTGCCCGTCGCCGTCCCGGGTGAGCAGCGTGGCGTCGGCCAGCATGGTGGACAGGTGCTGGGCCCACTGGTACGGGGTGGCGTCGTCGCCGGTGGAGCCGACCACCAGGATCGGGGCGCTGCCGGCCGCCTTGATCTGCTGCGGCGGGGTGGGCTGCTGGTGCGGCCAGGCGCTGCAGTCGATGCCCAGCGCCAGGTCGTCGACGGTCATCCGGTGGGTCAGGTAGGGCGCCTGCTGGTGCAGCTGCTGCAGGGCCTGCTGGAGCTGGTCGGCGGTGGGGGCCGGGCCACCCTCGTCGGCGCAGTTGATCGCGGCGTTGGCGTCCGCCTCGTTGCTGTAGTGGCCCTGCTGGTCACGGCCGTTGTAGTTGTCGGCGAACGCCAGCATGAGGTCCGGGCGGTGCTGGCGCATCGCCTGGGAGAGGCCCAGCCGCAGGTACTGCCAGTCCTTGGCGGAGCCGTACAGCAGGCCGAGGGTGCCGGTCCAGGCCAGGCTGGAGTTCAGCACCCGGCCGCTGGTGGCGGAGGTCAGCGGCTGCGCGTCCAGGCCGTCCAGGAAGTCGGCGGCCTTCTTGGCGGCGGTGTCCGGGTCGCTGCCGAGCGGGCAGTCGCTCTGGCTGACGCAGTCCTTGGCGAACCGCTCGTAGACGCCCTCGAAGCCGATCTGCTGCTGCACGTCGCCCTGCAGCGGGCCGACGCTCGGGTCCATCGCGCCGTCCAGCACCAGGCGGCCGGTGCGGTCGGGGAACTGGTCGGCGTAGTCCGCGCCGAGGTAGGTGCCGTAGGAGAAGCCCAGGTAGTCGAGCTTCTGCTCGCCCACCGCGGCGCGCAGCACGTCCAGGTCGCGGGCGGCGTTGACGGTGCCGACGTAGGCCAGCAGCTTGCCGGACCTGGCGGCGCAGGCGCTCTCGAACTCCTTGCCGGTGGTGTCGGTCGCGTGCGGCTGGGCGACGAACCGGTCCCGGGTCGCGTCGTCCAGGCAGTGCACGGGCGTGCTCGCGCCCACGCCGCGCGGGTCGAAGCCGATCAGGTCGTAGTCGGCGTTCAGGGCGCCGAACTGGCGCACCGCGGTCTCGGCCAGGTAGTTCACCCCGGAGCCGCCGGGGCCGCCGGGGTCGAAGAAGAGCGAGCCGAGCTTGTGGCCGGGCTGGGTGGCGCTCTTGCGGATCAGCGCCAGGTCGACGGTGCCCAGGCCGGGGTTGCCGTAGTCCAGCGGGACGTGCGCGGTGCCGCACTGGAAGACCGACATGTCGACACCGGAGTCCTCCGGGTCGGGGGCGCAGCGGCCCCAGGCGATCTGCTGGCCGTAGAAGGGCTCGAGCGCCGGGTCGGCCTGGCCGCTCGGCGCGGCGCTGCTCGGGCCGGCCGACGGCGCGGCCGGGGGGCTCGACGCGGCGGCGCTGCCGGTCGCGGCGGCGGAGGCCACCACCGAGGGGGTGGCGGTGCGCGTGGCCGCCGGGTGGCCGCCGGAGCTGCTGCAGCCGGCGATCGCGGTGACTCCCAGGACGGCGGGCAGGATGCGACGCGACAGGTGCGCCAGAGAGTTCGTCACCGCAGAGAGATATCACCCTCTCTTCATACGAACACACCCCGGGGGCACCCGATCCGCACAACCGCAGGTCGAGGGGAGGGGAGTTGACCGCCGATCAGCCGCCGATCAGCCCCCGATCAGCCTGCGGTCGACCGCCGGTCAGCCGCCGATCGCCGACATCGGCCGCTCCGGCTGGGTGAACCCCGCCGAGTTGATCTCGTGCCCCGGCCCCTTGCGGGCGATGGTGTTGCGCCACGCCTGCTCGATCGCCGCGTCCGTCGCCCCGCCGCGCAGCAGCGCCCGCAGGTCCGACTCCTCGGTGGCGAACAGGCAGTTGCGCAGCTGGCCGTCGGCGGTCAGCCGGACCCGGTCGCAGGTGCCGCAGAACGGCCGGGTCACCGAGGCGATCACGCCCACCACGGTGTCCGTCCCGGCGATCCGGAACTCCTCGGCCGGCGGGGTGCCGGCCCCGCGGGCCAGCGGCGCCCGCTCGACGGGGACCAACTCGAAGCGCGCGCCGAGCACCGCCAGCAGCTCGTCCGCGGTGATCATCGCCGACCGGTCCCAGGCGCCCTGGGCGTCCAGCGGCATCGACTCGATGAACCGCATCCGGTAGCCGTGGTCGGCGGCGAACTCCACCAGGTCGACGATCTCGTCGTCGTTCACCCCGCGCACCGGCACGGCGTTCACCTTGACCGGTGCCAGCCCCGCCTGCCGGGCCGCGGCCAGACCGGCGAAGACGTCCGCGATCCGGTCACGGCGGGTGAGCTCCTGGTAGCGGTCGCGGCGCAGCGTGTCCAGGCTGACGTTCACCCGGCGCAGCCCCGCGGCCTTCAACTCCCCGGCCATCCGGGCCAGTCCGATCCCGTTGGTGGTCAACGACAGCTCCGCGCCGAGCTCGGTCAGCCGGGCCACCAGACCCGGCAGCCCGCGCCGCAGCAGCGGCTCGCCGCCGGTCAGCCGCACCGAGGCGATCCCCAGCCGCTGCACCGCGATCCGCGCCAGCCGGACGATCTCGTCGTCCGTGAGCACCTCGGCCTTGGGCAGCCAGGCGAGGCCCTCGGCCGGCATGCAGTACGTGCAGCGCAGGTTGCAGCGGTCCGTCAGCGAGACCCGCAGATCGGTGTGGACCCGGCCGAAGCGGTCGACCAGCGGGGAGGGTGCGGTGTGCATAGTGGCCAGTAGAAGCCGTCGGGCGGCAAAGATCCAGGGGTGCTTCGACCGGCTTCCGTCCGAGGTCAACACGGCACCCTTGTGGAATCACACAGCGCGCAGGACGCCCGGGGCGGGTCATGCTGGTGGCATGGCCGAACCCGACCCCCGCAAACCCGAACCCACCCCCGACACTGCCCTCGCAGCTGCTACCGGGGAACCCCTGCCGGTGGCCGCCGTGGTGCTGGCCGCCGGCGGCGGCCGGCGGCTGGGCGGGCGACCCAAGGCGCTGCTCCCGTTCCGCGGCCGGCCGCTGGTCGAGCACGCCGTCGAGGTGGTGCGGGCCGGCGGCTGCACCCCGGTCCTGGTGGTGCTCGGCGCCGCCCGCGAGCAGGTACTGGCCGAGGCCGACCTGACCGGCTGCACCGTGCTGGCCAACCCCGACTGGGCCGAGGGCATGGGCGGCTCGCTGCGGGCCGGCCTGGCCGCGCTGCCGCCCGGCTGCTCGGGCGCGCTGGTCGCCCTGGTCGACACCCCGGGCGTCACCCCGGCCGCGGTCGCCCGGCTGGTGGCCGCGCACCGGGCCGGCGCCGAGCTGGCCGCCGCGAGCTACACCGGCCGCCGCGGGCACCCGGTGCTGATCGGCGCCGCGCACCTGGCCGAAGCGGCCGCCGGCGCCCGCGGCGACGCCGGCGCCCGCGCGTTGCTGGCCCGCCGCAGCGCCCAACTGCGCCTGGTGGAGTGCGGCGACGTCGCGGTCCCGGACGACCTGGACACGCCCGCCGATCTGGCCCGCTGGGCGGCGGGTTGACCCGGCGCCCGCGATGGCCGGATCACCCTGAAAAATCCCTGATCATTCCACCCGTTCCGCACCGGCTGCGGCGCATTTCGGGGAGCATGGGAGGCGACCCGGCCATCTCCACCCGAACGGACGGTGCGCGTCTTGTCCGGACACCCGCTGCCTGACGACCACTCCGGCGACCAACCCTGGCGCGGCACGCCGCAGTCCGGAGGCGAGCTCCCCGAGGCCGCGCTCACCCCGGCCACCGCACGGCCGATCCGCTGCCCGGCCTGCCGCCGCGAGCACGTCTACGAGCCGCCGGCGCTGCCCTGCCCGTGCGGGGCCTCGCTCAAGGTGCCGCTGCTGCGCGGCGGGGTGCCGGTGCAGGTGCGGTTCCGCTCCTGGGAGGACTCCTGGCTGAGCATGCGCTGCCCGAGCTGCGGCCGCTCCGACCAGTGGCCGCAGCCGGAGTTCACCTGCAACTGCGGGGCCACCGTGCGGCTGCCGGTCGACCGCGCGCCGCGCACCGGGGCGGTCGGGCCGCAGACCTCGCGGCCGCTCGGGGTGCGCCCGCTGGGCCCGACCGCCGGCGCCGGTGACCCGTTCTACGCCGATCGCCAGGGCCGGCCGGACCTGCGCGCGACCGGCGGC